>JAGXHV010000069.1 GCA_024636005.1 Bacillota bacterium | reverse complement strand
GCAGAACTTCTCCTCACGGATTATGATGATTTGCTCAATTGTGATATTGACATAATCGCCCAACCGCCTGGAAAGAAACTGCAAAGCATCAATTTGCTTTCTGGAGGCGAAAAGGCTCTTACGGCCATTGCACTATTGTTTGCCATACTCAAAACTAAACCATCACCATTTTGCATATTGGATGAGATTGAAGCCGCACTGGACGATGTCAATGTCTATAGGTTCGCGGCATTCATCAAAGAATACGCTGCGAAATCACAATTTGTGGTCATCACTCATAGAAAAGGCACCATGGAGATTGCGGATACACTATATGGCGTCACTATGGAAGAGTACGGCATCTCCAAGATTTTATCCGTAAAACTTGAGGATGTTGAAGAAAAATTCAACTAAGGAGGGCCTTATGGCATTATCATTATTTTCAAAACTTAAAGAGGGGCTGGACAAAACGAGAAAAGGCATCACTGATAAGCTCGATGATCTTTTCAACAACTATGGTGAAATCGATGATGAACTTTTCGATGAACTGGAAGAAATATTGATTGTAGCTGATGTCGGTATGCAAACGACAATGAAACTGATTGATTCGCTCAGAGAAGAACTTAAAATTAGAAGAATCAAGGATGCGAGTGAAGTCAAGACGGTTTTTAAAGATGTGGTTGAAATGATGCTCACCGAGAATAATAGTGAGCCCTTTGAAATAAAAGAGGTTCCGACCATTATCATGGTCATAGGTGTCAACGGGGTGGGAAAGACAACTTCTATCGGAAAAATCGCATACCATTTGAAAGAGGAAGGGAAGTCTGTCTTGATTGCAGCAGCTGATACATTCAGAGCGGCTGCCATTGAACAGCTCAAAGTATGGGGGGACAGAGTGGGTGTTAATGTCATTCACCAATCCGAGGGATCAGATCCTGCCGCAGTAATCTACGATGCAATCCAATCGGCCAAAGCTAAAAAGACGGATGTGTTGATTTGTGATACTGCTGGTCGTCTTCACAACAAAGTGAATTTGATGAATGAGCTTGCAAAAGTTTTTAGAGTCATCGAGCGGGAATATCCTGAAGCGAAAAAGGAAGTGCTACTGGTACTCGATGCCACTACAGGACAAAACGCAGTTCAACAAGCCAAAGTGTTCAATGAAGCCGCACAAATCACAGGTATAGTGCTCACAAAGCTTGATGGGACCGCAAAAGGTGGTGTCGTCATGGCAATCAATTCCGAACTAAGGATACCAGTTAAGCTCATCGGCGTGGGTGAGGGCATGAATGATCTGCAACCATTCGATGCACATGAGTTTGTGGAAGCTCTTTTCAATTGATTTAAAGATGTAAAGTAAAAATGCTTGACACGTCGTGCAATTTGATTTATAATTTGTGAGGTAGTTATGTTTGAGAAAAAAATGCGTCTGGATGCACTATATGAATTTTATGGAAAAATGTTGACAGACAAGCAAAGTGAAATCATGAACCTATATTGCAATTTGGATTATTCTCTCGGTGAGATATCCGAAATACTTGGAGTCAGTCGACAAGCGGTTCATGATACGATCAAACGTACTGAAAAAAATCTTGAGAACTATGAATCTCAACTTGCTTTGTATGAACGTTTTAGGAACAAGCAAAGTAAATTTGAGCATTTGTATGAACTTGTTTTGGAATTTGAAAAAACGGACAATCATGCTTTGATTGAAACAATCAAAAATGTGATCCAGACCGAGATAGAATAGCAAGCACTGCTAATGGCAGGGGAGGACAACCGGTGGTATTCGAAAGCTTAGCGGAAAAATTGCAAGGCGCGTTCAGTCAACTGCGCGGCAAAGGCAAATTGTCTGAAAAAGATGTAAAAGATGCAATGAGAGAAGTCAAACTCGCGCTTCTTGAAGCCGACGTCAACTTCAAAGTTGTAAAAGATTTCATAAATACAGTGACAGAGCGTGCCATTGGTGAATCGGTACTTCAGAGCTTGACACCAGGTCAACAGGTTGTCAAGATCGTCAACGAAGAACTTACCAATCTGATGGGCAAAACGCAGAGTAAAATTGAGTTTTCATCAAAACCGCCTACCATAATCATGATGGCCGGTCTTCAAGGTGCCGGTAAAACGACGACTTGTGGAAAACTTGGTTCTTTACTTAAAAAAAATGGCAAACGTCCACTTCTTGTGGCATGTGACATATATAGACCTGCCGCAATCAAGCAACTTGAGGTTGTCGGCGAAAAGGTCGGTGTACCGGTATTCACCCTTGGCGATCAAATCAGCCCAGTTGAAATAGCAAAGAAAGCTGTTGAACATGCAATCAAGTTTAATAATGATGTAGTTATTCTGGATACTGCTGGTCGATTGCATATTGATGAAAAACTCATGCAAGAATTGATCGAAATCAAAGAGACTGTTGTACCAAAAGAAATTCTATTGGTACTCGATTCCATGACCGGTCAAGATGCTGTAAATGTTGCTGAACATTTCAACAGCCAACTTGAAATCAACGGTGTCATCCTCACAAAACTTGATGGTGACACTCGAGGTGGAGCGGCTTTATCAGTCAGAGCAGTTACAGGTAAACCTATCAAATTTGCTTGTATCGGTGAAAAACTTACTGATATTGAAGAGTTCTATCCAGACCGAATGGCTTCAAGAATTCTAGGCATGGGAGATGTGCTTTCGCTCATAGAAAAAGCTCAAGAAAATTTTGATGAGGAAAAAGCCAAGAAACTTGAGTCGAAAATAAAAAATCAATCTTTTGATTTGGAAGATTTTCTCGATCAACTCGAGCAACTTCAAAACATGGGACCAATCGGTGATTTGCTTGGTATGATGCCGGGAATGAATAAGAAGGCACTTCAAGGGGTTGAAGTCAATGACAAAGACCTTTCGAGAACCAAAGCCATCATCCAATCCATGACCAGCAAGGAAAGACAAGATCCAGACATTATCAACGGCAGTCGGAAGAAAAGGATTGCAAAAGGTAGTGGGGTTCATGTTTCAGAAGTCAACAGATTGCTTAAACAATTTGAACAATCCAAAAAAATGATGAAACAATTCGGACAGATGGACAAAAAAATGAAAAGAGGCGGGGGATTTAAATTTCCTTTCTTTTAATAAAAAACTAAAAATAATGAGGAGGTGAAAAATATGGCAGTTAAAATCAGATTGACAAGAATGGGTTCTAAGAAAAAACCTTTTTATAGAGTTGTCGTTGCAGATTCAAGAGCGCCAAGAGATGGTAAATTTATCGATCAAATCGGTTACTTTAACCCACTTCTCGAAAGTGATCAAGTGAAATTAGACGTAGAAAAAGCTAACCAATGGTTAAACAATGGTGCACAACCTACGGATACTGTTAAAGCGCTATTCAAAAAGCATGGCGTTTACGAAGCGAAGTAAAACTGAGGTGATACAATGAGCGAATTGGTAAGAGTAATTGCAGCTTCGCTAGTCGATAATCCTGAAAGTGTTGAAGTCAGAGAAGTTGAAGGCTCACAATCAATCATTATCGAACTTAAGGTTGCATCTGAAGATATGGGTAAAGTGATTGGAAAACAAGGTAGAATTGCTAAAGCCATTCGAACAGTTGTAAAAGCGGCTGCGACAAAAGAGAACAAACGCGTTGTAGTTGAAATTATTCAGTAACTGAATCAAACAAGGCTATTTCACTGTGTTTACACAAGAAATAGCTTTTTTCGTACGCATGAAAATAGGAGACATTTATGAAAGAGAGTTTTAATATTGGTAAAATTGTGAATACACATGGTGTCAAAGGCGAAGTGAAGGTTTACCCTTATACCGATGATGTCACCAAATTTGTAGATTTTGACCATCTGTATGTCGAAGACCAAAAAATTCAAATTGAAACTGTTCGGATCCATAAGAATATGGCGTTGGTCAAATTCAAAGGCTATAATAATATGGACCAGGTTTTACCGCTCATGAATAAAAATGTTTTCATTGACCGCGATGAGGCGGATGATGGTGGTGAAGGTCATTATATCGTTGACTTGATTGGTTGCGAAATTGTGGATGAGACCGGACAATTGATTGGTGTGCTCGTAGATGTGCTCCAAAACACTTCACAAGATCTATATCAGATCAGACGTGCTGATAATGGTGCGGACTTCTATTTGCCAGTCGTTGATGAGTTTGTCAGAGACATCGATCTTGAATCCAGAAAAATTACTGTTCAACTTATTGAGGGGTTGATGGAATGATATTTAGGATCCTTACGCTTTTCCCGGAAATGTTTGACGGTTTTATCAGTTCCAGCATCATAGGCAAAGCTATAGATCAAAACAAAATAGTGGTGAGCACTGAGAATATACGTTCATTTTCCAGTGACAAGCATTCAAAGGTGGATGATGCGCCTTTTGGTGGTGGTGCAGGCATGGTCATGCGTGTTCAGCCCTTAAAAGATGCACTTTTATCAAAGCCTTTATCATCAAGTGGCAAAGTCATTTATCTATCTCCAAGGGGGCAGACGCTTACACATGAAAAAGTGGTGGAGCTATCTGGATTATCAGAACTTGTTCTTGTGTGTGGACACTACGAAGGTGTTGATCAACGCTTCATAGACCGCTATGTCGATGAGGAGATCTCTATTGGAGATTATGTACTCACTGGAGGAGAAGTCGCCGCAATGGTCGTTGTGGACAGTGTGAGTCGTATGGTGTCTGACGTGCTGAAGAATGACGCATCTGCTGAAGATGAAAGCTTCGCCAATGGATTGCTCGAATATCCACATTATACACGTCCGGCCATTTATGAAGGAGACTCTGTACCTGATGTTCTACTATCGGGTAACCATGCGGAAATTGAAAAATGGCGCAATTCGCAATCACTTGAAATTACAAAGTCCAGAAGACCTGATCTCTATGAAAAACATTTGAAGGAAAAACACTTGAAATAGGTGTTTTGAAATGGTATAATACATCTTGGTTGAATTACGGATGGTCCTCTGGGCGAAATGCGCTTAAGAACATCTTTGAAGGAAGGAGGTAGTACAATGAATCAAAATATCATTAAGACTATCGAGAATGAACAAATTAAGACTGATCTTACTGAATTTAACATTGGTGATACTGTTAAGGTTCACTTGAAAGTTAAAGAGGGAAAGAGAGAAAGAGTTCAGATTTTCGAAGGTGTTGTCCTTAAAAGACAAAACGGTGGCATAGCAGAGACTTTCACAGTAAGAAAAATTTCTTATGGTGTTGGTGTTGAAAAGACTTTACCACTTCACTCACCTAAAATCGAAAAAATCGAAGTAATCAGACAAGGTAAAGTAAGAAGAGCCAAGTTGAATTACTTGAGAGAAAGATTAGGAAAATCTGCAAAAGTTAAAGAGAAAAAGAATTATTAATTCTAAGTAGAAAGGGACTATTCAGTCCCTTTTTATTTATTTGGAGACATGACACGATGTGTTAAAATAGAGTAAAGAGATTAAGGAGTTTGAGATGAGTATAAATTGGTACCCTGGACACATGAAAAAAACAAAGGAATTGATTGTCGCCAACTTAAAGGTTGTCGACGTGGTGGTTGAACTATTGGATGCCAGAATTCCGATCAGCAGTAAAAATCCACAATTTGATACACTCGTGAGTGAGAAAAGAAGAATCGTGGCACTGAACAAGTATGACTTATCAGACCCTGTTAAAACCAGAAAGTGGGTCAATTATTATGCTGAACAAGGCATAAAAGCCATTCCCATCAATTCCCTCTCAGGCCAAGGCATACCTGAACTTATGGCTGAGGTGAGACTTGAGTCGGTGGATGTCATTGAAAAGATGAAGAGGCAAGGCCGCATGCTTAGACCAATCCGTTTGATGATCATCGGTATTCCTAACGTTGGAAAATCATCATTGATTAACAAATTGGCAGGTAAAAATGCCGCAAAGGCCGGCAACAAGCCAGGAGTGACCAGAGGAAAGCAATGGATCAGGCTCAACAAAGAAGTTGAACTTTTCGATACACCAGGCATACTTTGGCCCAAAATAGAAGAAGATATTACCGGTATAAAATTAGCCTGTTCCGGTGCAATCAAAGATGAAATTCTAAACATTGAAGATATTGCTTTTCATTTGCTGAAGATCATTTATAAAAAATACCCGGACGCCATAGCATTGCGATATGGCATCGAACAATCTGAATCCGATCCAGTTGAGATTATGGGGCTTATCGGAAGAAGGCGTGGTTGTCTTTTGAAAGGCAATATGATTGATTATGAAAAGGTTGCAAGGCTTGTCATCGATGAATTCAGAAAAGGTATGATGGGTCCTATTTCATTAGAAGATCCTGAGGATTTGCTCGAGAGGCATGATGATGAGCAATAGTAAGAATCTATTGGATGCCATCAAATCATGTAACACAATTCAAGACATTAAAACGCTGTCGGATAGAATTCACGTGGAGGATTATCCTGAATTCTGTAAAATTCTAGATTTAGATGAACGAAAAGCTGTTGGACAATTGAGCAAGCGACTATATCGCAAATTTGAATCACACGAAAAAGAACAACTTAGAATGCAAAAAATATTTGAGTATGAAAAAGAGGCAATCGCAAATGGCTATATTCTTATAGCTGGAATTGATGAAGCAGGTCGGGGACCACTTGTAGGACCTGTTGTAGCAGGAGCGGTCGTTCTTGACTTAAGTGTGGACTGGACAGGAATTGATGATTCCAAGAAATTGTCTGCAGAAAAGCGTAATTTCTTTTATGACAAAATCGTCAAGCATGCCATTTCATATGGTGTAGGTATAGCAACACATGATGAAATTGATGAAATCAATATTTTGAACGCGACAAAGCTCGCAATGGCGAGAGCACTTGAATCCGTTAATACAGATTTTTTACTCATTGATGCTGTTAAACTTACCGATATTCCAATTGAACAGAAATCCATCATCAAAGGTGATTCTTTGAGTGCTTCAATTGCAGCCGCATCTATACTCGCCAAAGTGACAAGAGATCGGATGTTAACTGAATTACACGAATCCTACCCGATGTATGATTTCATAAACAACAAAGGTTATGGAACTGATAATCATTATAGAGCCATAAGAGAATTTGGTATAATCAAAGAACACAGAAAAAGTTTCCTAAAAAATATTTTGTAGTGGTGAACATTATGAGAATTACAAATCAAATGGTGTTG
>JAGXHV010000068.1 GCA_024636005.1 Bacillota bacterium | reverse complement strand
TCTCAAGATTGGTGATCCCGATATTTATGCAAGGTCTAGTGAAAAGTATGTCATCAGGTACAAGTATGAAATCGGAGACGATAGAAACACTGAGATGGACGAACTTTATTTCAACATTGTTGGTGCCCAGTGGGAGATACCGATTCACGAAACAGTTTTTACCATTGTAATGCCAAAAGCTTTTGATGAAGACAAGCTCAATTTCACCTCCGGTTATACCGGTTCCAATGACGGGTCGAATGTCGCATATGATATAACTGGAAATATAATTTCAGGTGAACTGAATGAAACGCTCATTCCAGGAGAGGCACTTACCATTGCCTTGCCGCTTGATGAGGGTTATTTCAGTGAGGTCAAGCCAGACCTTCAATTGCTCTTAAAATTCTCAAAAACTTTCTATGTACTATTCCCAGTTTTATTTTTGGCTGCGATAGCACTATGGATGAAATTCGGAAAAGATGATCCGATTTATCCTACAGTTGAGTTTTATCCACCCAAAGATCTCACCCCTGCAGAAATTGGATATATTTTTGATGGAAAGATCGATCCTTATGACCTCACAGCCATGCTTGTCTACTGGGCTAATTCTGGATACATAAAAATCATTGAGGAAGTGGAAGAGGTAGGATTCATTTTTAAGAAAAACAAATCCAATATGAAATTACAAAAAATCATAAACTTGCCAGTTGAGGTTAAACCTTTTGAAAAGGTTTACTTTGATGGGCTATTTGACACCTACGCGGTTGATGACATTGTTGAGATTGATGATTTGAAAGATAGCTTCTATGTGACGCTGGAACAAGTTCGAAAAAAACTGCTCTCGTCATTTAAAAGTAGAAGCATATTTTCTAAAGAAGGTAACCTGGCATGGTTTGGTATGATAGCGATTGGCATAATGATTCTGATGATGGTCTTTATAGGAATCATTAGTACTGTCAATCCATATGCGTTATGGTCCAACCTAATATTTTCGTTTATTGGTAGTGTATTGATTGGAAGTATTGTGGCTTTATCTGCATACTTATTTACACTTGTTAAAACAAGGTTGCCGAAAGATAGAATCAGAGTAGTTATAGGATCACTGAGTATGATCCTGATAACGGGTATCTTAACAGCAGGATTGCTATATATTTTAAAGGTTAGCTGGATCTATTGGTTGGGGGTTGTTCTTGCTTTTCTGGTTCTTCAAGTGTCTCCATATGCACAAAAGAGAACTCAGCAAGGCAATGAATGGCTCGCTCAATTGTTAGGGCTGAAATCATTTATTGAAAACGCTGAAAAAAATAGAATATTGACATTGGTTGAAGAAGATCCGGATTATTTTTATAATGTGCTTCCTTATGCCATGGTGCTGGGTGTTACCGACAAATGGGCGGATAATTTTGAAAGCATCACTATGAATAGTCCTGATTGGTACGTTTCAAACAGTCAAACACGTACATTTTCAGCAGCTTATTTTGCAACGAATTTAAACTCGAAAACAGCGGCAATTGGTAGCACTATGGTGTCTACGCCATCACAATCCGGAGGAGGCAGCTTTGGCGGCGGAAGCTCAGGCGGAGGTTCCGGTGGTGGCGGTGGCGGTGGATGGTAATTGTTGAAGATATTCGAAAGCCCGATTCTAATGAATCGGGCTTTTCTTCAATCTTTTTTTAGTTTTGCGCCTACAGCTAAAATGGAAGCTTGAGCTAGAATCAGAGTGGAGTCTATCATATTGTACTTAATAATGGCGTCTTTTAATATGATTGGAAGTTCAGTACATCCCAATATCCATGCATCGAGATTTTGATTGTCCAAATAGTCATAAACTTCTTGCTTTAGAATTTCCAGTTGATCTGTTTTTCCGTTTTTCAGCGCATAAATCAGTCGCATCAATTGTTGCTTGATGGCATCAGGTGGAACTATAAGATTAAAACCCGAGCGAATGGCGCTGGCTTCATAGATTTTGGAATCGTAAGTCCCTGATGTGGCGAGTAATCCAATCCGCTCTGTGGATGTGCATACAGACACTGCATGCTTTATGGTTTCATCAATCATATTTATAAAATCAAGATTAGTATTGGCACAGAGGGTGTCATAAAAATAATGAGCTGTGTTGCATGGCATGGCAATGACTTCCGCACCTGAATCTTTAAGCCGTTTCAAGCTCATGGTCAGATAATCTGTGGGATCATTCACGCCTGTCTTTATGAATGCGGATCGATCCGGAATGCCGGGGTTGGAGTCGATTATGGTATGAATATGTTCAAATTCCTGTTTGGCGTCAGTCATCATAACAAGTTTCATATAAAAATCAGCAGTGGCCATCGGTCCCATGCCGCCTATAATTCCTAGTGTCTTCATAAATGCTCTCCGTTCTTATTTTGATTGTTCAGTCTTTTGTCACTATGCCATATCTGAATACAGTGTTGGCTTTATGCCCTGATAAGGCGTGGTGAATCTCATGGCGGTCTATTGATAGATGCGGTGTACGTGTGACGTTGCATCCACTTGCTATATGAGGCCAAAAGATATTAATGCCTTTAAATAGTCTTGCGAGTGTCTTATCGTCAGGTAGAACGTGATCAATATATACGAACCTGCCTTGAGGCTTAAGAACGCGCATGATTTCACTAAGGGCTTTTTCCATGTCTGTCACTGAACACAAAACCAATGTTTCAATTACAGTGTCAAATGATGCATCAGGGAAGGGCAGCAGTTCAGCTTGGCCCTTTACAAAGGTGATGTTGTCCTCTCCGCACTTGGCATTAGTTTTCCTGAACTCCAAGTCTAGAGCTGTTATAGAATCAATTTGATCACAATTCAGATACTGGAGGTTGACACCAGTTCCAAAACCAATCTCAAGGACTTTCCCTGAAGCATTTGGCATTATGGACTTTCGAATATCTGTCAGCCACCTTTTTTCGAGGGGAGCCATGAATAAATCATAAAATGTAGTCATGTTGGTCCTCCTAAATATTAACATTAGTTAATTATATCTTAAAATGAAAGGGAATAAAAGCAAATAAAAAGGAGCCGAAGCTCCTTTTAGATTTATGCTTTAAATTTTTGCATTTCCTGAGAAAGCTTCAGGATATCGATATTCAGTGTTTCTATGGCTTGTCCAATTTCGGTCACACGAGAAAGTTGCTCTTCGGTGGAAGCGTTGATTTCTTCTGTTGAAGCGGCTGATTCCTGACTGATCGCAGCCATAGTTTCAAGAGACTCGATCAATTCATTTTTCATAGTTTCCATTTTGCTGGTCTCTTCAATAAAATCATTCATTATTCTTTCTACTTTGATGACGCTGTTATCGATGTTATCAAAGACAATAACTGTTTCATTCAGATTTGCCTTTGCGGCATCGACTGATGTTTGGGTTTCGATGACCGTCTTGTTGGTTCCTGCTACAACGTTTACGATTCCCGCTATGATTTTACTGATTTCTTCAGCGCTATGTGAGGATTGTTCAGCAAGTTTTCTGATTTCATCAGCGACAACTGCGAATCCACGACCTGCTTCACCGGCGCGAGCGGCTTCTATAGAGGCGTTCAAGGCAAGTAGATTGGTTTGGTCTGAAATACCTTTGATTGTACTGACAATATTTTCGATGGACTGTGAACTCTTGCTGAGTTCGCCGACGTTGTCCGCAACATGGTTTGTATTGTCAACAGTAGTTTGGAAGACACTTTGGAGATTCTTGATTTTTTCTCTACCTATACGGTTGGACTCGACCATGGTGTCCGAATATTTCTTGGCATCATGAAGTTTAGATGATATTTGAGTGATGCTGTTTCCGAGTTCCTGACCTGCGAAAAGGCGTTCATTGACACTGGATGCCGTTTCTGTTGCACCGTGGGCGATTTCTTCCACAGCCTTGGTGACTTCGTTGCTTGAAGCGGTCAAGCCCTCAACGTTGGAATTGATTCTTTCTGAGGATTGAGCTACCGATTCGATACTTGTCGAAGTTTCCTTGATCAGATGCCTTACATTTTGTGTCATCATACCAAAATAATTGGAAAGTGTTCCGATTTCATCTTTCGATTTGTAATCCACAACAGCTGTGAAATCACCTTGTCCGACTTTTTCCATACCGTCTTGAATGGTCTTGATAGGCTTTGAAACCCATTTGCCTATAACCCATTGGATGACGAGAACGAGTAAAACTATTGAGATCAACAGCACGATTCCATTATTGATCAGGGACCGTGTGATAATGGCTTGTATTTCAGAGCGAGGATAAGTGACTGCAATCATCATATCCTTATATGATTTTGAAAGTGCAAAGAAAGATTTATTTCCGATGTCTTCAGTTTGGAGTACGTTGGTTTTTCCTATGATATCTTGGACCCATGGTACTTCAGAGGCGGGCAGGCCAATAAGAGACTGGTCTTTATGATGGGTGATGATACCGTTTTTATCGACAATCAAAGCAAACCCACCATCACCGATCACCAATTGATCAATGGTGTTTTGTACTTCAAGGTTGTCAAGGAGTTCCTGAATGGCTTTAGGTTCGATTCCAATTTGAACAACACCCGGTTCATCAATTCTAGAAACGCCAATGTATTGGAAAAGGACATTATCTGTGCCTCTATATTCTGGTTCTTGAGCAAGCGATGCCCCTTTTACGCCTATAAGCTTGACAAAGGGTTTAGTTTGCTCTGATGTGTTGAAATCAAAACCGTAAAAGCCAGATACGTTTCCATATAATAGAACGCCTTTGCCATCGGTGACATGGATTTCATCTATGCCTAGCACACTTGAAAGTTGTGCCATTCTTGTTGGTTGTAGATAATTATCATTATCGGCAATCATCTGTGCAATAGCTTTGGCTACAGCGATACTTTTTTCATTTAATGCGCTTTTAGTGATTTCCACTACTTCCTCTGCAGATTCAATTTCATGGGCAAGATTGAAAATCTGGTCAGTCAATTGCAATTCAACCACTTTTTCAATGGAACTGTTGGATGAGAATATATTGAATATGCCTTGAACCGCGATGGCGATGATAATAATAGTGCTTGTGATTAAAACAATTCTTCCTTTTAACTTCATGTTGACCTCCTAATAAGTAAACCATAGAGTTATAATACAGCATATTTTGAAAAAATCAAATGTAAATATGTACTAAGTTCAAAAAAACAAACATTTTATTTTTACAATCAATTGCTCCATCTATTCATATTAAGGGATTTTAATATTTGTCATTATTGTATCTTGCCAAATTCTATGGTCTTTCATTTGAATTAAGTCTTAATCAATGACTATAATCGTGTTAAGAGATTTCCGGATTTCTGAAGGCCTAGGCCAAGGTCAAAAAACGCAGAATTTGATGAGGGGGATAAAATGGAAAATGTAGTAGGAAAAAATTCTAGAGGTGGCGTACAAAAATTTGGACGCTTTCTGAGCGGCATGGTAATGCCTAATATAGGGGCTTTCATCGCCTGGGGAATCATCACAGCACTATTTATACCAACAGGTTGGTGGCCAAATGAGAACTTGGCATCCCTTGTTGGACCAATGATCATTTACTTATTACCTATACTAATAGGATACACAGGCGGTAAGTTAATTGGAGGTGTCAGAGGTGGTGTTGTTGGTGCCGTAGCAACAATGGGCGTTGTAGTTGGTGTCGATATTCCTATGTTTATCGGTGCGATGATTATGGGACCACTCGGCGGATTAGTCATCAAGAAATTTGATGAAGCTGTTGATGGAAAAGTTCCTGCTGGTTTTGAGATGCTTGTTGCAAACTTTTCATCCGGTATACTTGCAATGCTATTGGCATTGTTAGCATTCCTTGGAATAGGACCAGTGGTTGTAGCACTCAACAATGTACTCAAAACAGGAGTTGAAGCAATTGTTAATGCAAACCTGTTACCTTTTACATCATTATTCATTGAACCAGGAAAAATCTTGTTTTTAAACAATGCAATGAATCATGGAATTTTGGGACCATTAGGGATTCAAGAAGCTGCGGACGTGGGAAATTCAATATTCTTCCTACTGGAAACGAATCCAGGACCAGGACTTGGAATACTCCTTGCATACTGGGTATTTGCAAAAGGTATGGTTAAACAATCCGCACCCGGTGCTGTGATAATTCATTTTCTTGGTGGAATCCATGAAATCTATTTCCCATATGTACTCATGAATCCTATACTTCTACTTGCAGTAATTGCAGGTGGTATGAGTGGTGTCTTGACTTTTACAATTCTTGGAGCTGGTCTGATTGCAACACCTTCTCCTGGAAGTATATTCGCACTTATTGCAATGTCACCTAAAGGAGGACTCCTCCCAGTGTTAGCTGGTATTTTGGTTTCAACAGCCGTATCATTCTTAGTCGCTTCATTCTTTGTCAAAAGAAAAAATGCTGATGATGTAAATTTAGAAACAGCCAAAGCGTCTGTTCAATCTATGAAAACTACATCAAAAGGACTAAATAATAAGCAAGTGAAAAAAATTGTCGTATCATGTGATGCTGGCATGGGATCTTCAGCAATGGGAGCTACCACTTTAAGAAAAAAATTGAAGCAAGCTGGTCTTGATATTGAAGTACTGAATACTTCACTTGAAGATATACCTTCTGATGCGGACATCGTGATCACTCATGTGAATCTCGCTGAACGTGCCAGTGAAAAATGTGGTGATGCTGAATTGATTACGATTGATCAATTTGTTGGCAATCCAATTTATGACAGTTTGGTTGAACGATTGAAAAAGTAACCCCTGATTGAGACAGCAAAGTTCATTTCGAGCTTTGCTGTCTCGCTATTTAACCCTTTAATCACAATTGGCACTATTCAATAATGTCACAACGTAGTAAGTTCTTTGGAAAATCCCTTAATAAAAGGTTATAATTATTAGGATGAAGCTAATCAGAAAATTCTATTAATAATTTTTGTCGCTATTATATTTGTGGGGGTTATTGTGGATTGTTCAAAAAGGGTCATAGGAATTATCGAAGTGTTAATCGACAACCGAGATTATGTTGCTGTCTCTGAAATTGCTGACATACTTGGCATCAGCAAAAGAACTGTTTTTAGAGAGATGGAAGAAGTTGAGCGCGTTATACATTCCATAGGAATGGAAATCATTAAAAAGACTAGGCTCGGGGTCAAACTTATAGCCACAGAAGAACAAATCTTGGCATTCAGAGTTGTTTCTGAGTCCTGCAACGATATGGGATACAGCCAAGAAACCAGACAAAGTCAGATTATCAGTGAGTTGCTTAAGAGTAAGGAACCCAAGAAATTTTATCATTTTTCAAAAATGCTCGATGTCTCTGAAGCGACTATTTCAAATGATATGGACAAAGTGGAACCTTGGTTTGCTGTTCGTGGTATAGAACTTGTCAGAAAGCCTGGGTTTGGTGTTTATCTTGAGGGAAAGGAAAAACAACTCAGAAAAGCAATCGTCGATTTCCTATATCAAAACTATGAGCATCAAGATTTGTTGACTCTTTTTAACTCAGGACTCACACAAGGATCGATGATGGATGATGTCCTTGATAAAGGAATTTTGGTTAAGATCAATGGAATCCTTGCCAGTTATAAATCCCCACTTTCACAAAAGTTGACAGAGAACGCATACATGGGATTGACAATTCATTTAGCCATTGCTGTTCAGCGTGTATTACGAGGTGAAGAAATCCACATGAAAGAGGAGACGCTTTCTAGCCTCATGCGAGACGCTCATTTTGAAATCGCCAGAGAAATTGGAGAATCGATTGAGACTGTATTTGATATTAGGTTTCCAACTGATGAACTTGGTTACATCACCATGCACCTCAAAGGATCGAAACTCACGACGGGGAGTATTGTTGACCAAGATGAATTGATGATCACAAATTTTGAAATTACTAGAATTGCATCAAACATGATTCATAGGTTCAAACATCTGAGTGGTTTTAACCTTTTGGAGGATGATCAGTTGCTTATTGGTCTCGTGGCTCATCTAAGACCCGCGATCACGCGGATCAAACTCAATATGGAAATAAGAAATCCATTGTTGGATAAAATAAAGGAAATGTATCCTGAGATATATGCCATGTCGAAGGAAGTCTCAGATATAATTGAGCAAAAATATGAGATTGAATTGCCACCGGGTGAAATAGGATATATAGCTATGCACTTTGGGGCGTCCATTGAGAGGCTCAGAAAACAAATGGGTCAACAAAGAAGAATTAAAGTGGGTGTAGTGTGTGCGAGTGGAATAGGGACCTCTAGCCTGCTTTATTCAAGGTTGACAAAGTTGTTTCCTGAAATGGAACTTATTATCCAGCTTTCAAGAGACGATGTTTCAAGTGGAAAACCAGAAGCGATGGGCATTGAATTTTTAGTATCAACCATCTATCTTGAGTATACAGTCATTCCGAACATTAGAGTAAATCCGCTTTTAATGAGTGATGATGTGGAACATATAAAGCAAACGCTCAGTATAGTTAAGTCAAAAATGGATCTTAGTCCCAAAGTCACTCAAAACGTCTATGTAGATGAAACGGAACATATAAAAAAATTACACATGCTCACAGAAGCAATTCTTAGGATCGAATCAGGTTTTGAAATACATGAACTTGTAAAAACAGCGAATATGAAATCGCTGATTAAAAATATAGCCGATGAATCAGTTGTAAATAGCAAAGCCAAAAAGATTTTATTCAAGGAACTGATGGATCGAGAAAAACTAGGCAGTACGATATTGCACGGTGAGAGAACCATTTTGATCCACACCAAATCTGAGACCGTAAGTCATCCGAGTTTTTCTATATGGAGATTGGAAAGACCCATGATTCACTCAGATGGTGAGGAAATTGATACAGCCATTGTGATGCTGCTTGGAAAACATGTTCCCAGTGCCTATCTTGAAATCATGAGCAAACTCAGCCAATCGCTGATAGAAGAACCTTATTTTCTAGAAGTTCTACGTGTAGGAAACAAACTTGATGTGGAAAGGGAGATGAAGAGAATTCTCCATCAGTTCCTAAATCGTTTCCTTAAACGAGGTGACAGCCATGAACTATAGGATCCAACAATTCGGTCGCTTCCTCAGTAAAATGGTTATGCCTAATATTGGAGCCTTTATTGCTTGGGGGATTATTACAACACTTTTCCATGCCAATGGTTGGATCCCAAACGAATCCATCAATCAACTTGTCCGTCCGATGATCATTTATGCTCTACCAATTTTGATCGCCTATACTGGTGGACGAGTAATAGATGAGAAAAGAGGTGGTGTCGTTGCTGTGATCGCCACAATGGGATTGATCGTAGGATCAGATATCCCTATGTTTCTTGGGGCGATGCTTATTGGTCCTTTCAGTGGATTGTGCATAAAAAAACTAGATGAGTTCTTAAGAAATAGAGTCCCAACCGGGTTTGAAATGTTAACAAACAATTTTTCAGCAGGCATTCTTGGTGCTGTGCTGGCAATCATTTCATTTAAAATGGTTGGTCCAGTGATTGAAATCTTGAATGGCATTTTAGAGCAAGGGGTCACCGTAGTTGTAGAAATGAAAATATTGTTTTTGGCATCCTTATTCATAGAACCTGGTAAAATCCTATTCTTAAATAATGCCATCAACCATGGAATTTTGGGCCCCCTTGGTATCAAAGAAGCGCTCGAAAGCGGAAAATCCATCTTCTTTTTACTCGAAACCAACCCAGGACCTGGACTTGGTGTATTATTCGCTTATTGGTTTTATGGAAAGGGAATAGTAAGAAAATCCACTCCAAGCGCTATGATCATCCATTTTTTTGGAGGGATCCACGAAATTTATTTTCCTTATGTCCTCATGAGTCCAATGCTTTTCATTGCTGTGGTCCTGGGAGGAATGAGTGGTATTTTTATCTTCCAATTGTTTGGAGTTGGCCTAGCAGCGACACCATCACCTGGTAGCATATTTGCAATATTGGCTCTTGCTTCAAGATTCGATTGGATTGGAGTGGTCATAGGCGTTATGGTGTCTGCTATTGTTTCGTTTTTAGTATCGGGATGGATTCTTTCCAGAAAAAAAGATTGGGAACAGGATGAAGAAGTGGATTTGTTCGAAAATTACAAAGGCGATTACAAGTTATCAAAAATACATTTTGCATGTGACGCCGGTATGGGGTCAAGCGCGATGGGAACATCTCTTCTGGGAAGACTTGCAAAAGAACAACAACTCAACGTAAAAATAGAAAATGTGGCAATAGATTCAATCCCAAAGGATGCTGAATTTGTGATTACTTTCACCAATTTACTTGATCGTGCAAAGAAGAGATCACCTAAGGCATTTCATTTTGGAATCAAAGATTTTTTGGATAAGAAAGAATATGAAAAACTGTTAAGCGTCATAAAAGAACGCTTTGAAATTATTGAGGAGGTCAAGTCTATGGGTAAACCGGATGCAATTTTACTGAAATCAAATATAATGCTCAACAACTCGAGTGTTTCAAAGGAAGAAGCTATTGTACACGCTGGCAAATTGCTGTATGAAAGTGGATACGTCAATGAACCCTATATTGAGGGGATGTTGGCAAGAGAAAAAAAATTCAGCACCTATATTGGTAATGCCGTTGCAATTCCTCATGGAGAAAATGATGTCAAAGATCAAATCAACCACTCGGGAATCGTTGTAGTCCAATACCCTGATGGAATTGAATTCGGAGAAGGAAAAATTGCCAAATTGGTGATAGGTATCGCTGGCCTTGGCAATGAACACATACAAATCCTTGCAAATATTGCAGAAGCCATAGAAGATGAGTCCATTTTGAACCGAATGATTTCTTCCAATGATGTGGACTATATCTACGATGTTTTTTCAAGTGAAGGAGAGTAAAGCAATGGTACTGACTATAACGCTCAATCCTGCAATCGACAAGACCATCGAACTCGAGAAATTGGTTCCGAAGTCTCTCAATAAAGTGCTGTGCATACATCAGGATATTGGCGGTAAGGGTATCAATGTGTCTAGAGTTTTGAGAACGCTTGGAACGGATAGTTCAGCACTTGGGTTCATTGCCGGGCAAGCAGGACGATTCATTGAAGAAAAAATGAACACACTTGCCATTCATACTGCTTTTGTGGAAATTGAAGGTGAGACCAGAACAAATCTAAAAATTTTCGATCAAAGTGAAAAGGAAATCACTGAGATCAATGAACTTGGAGCTAGTGCCACTGAAGAGGATTTGATGAAGCTTATTGAAGTCCTGAGTGCGAAAATTTCATCAGGTACAATTGTCGTTTTATCTGGAAGCGCTCCCAAATCACTTGGTGATGATGTTTATGAAAAACTGACTTCTCGCTCAAAAGCTTTGGGAGCTAAAGTGTTTCTTGATGTAGATGGAAACTGGTTCAGTCAAGGCATCAAAGCTAAACCAAATTTCATCAAACCCAATAAGTCTGAACTTGAGCTCTATTTTGGAGACAAGATAGACAATGAAGATCAAATGGTAAAGGCTATTCTACACTTTTTAGAACTCGGTATTGAATACGTTTTTGTTACGCTTGGAACAGAAGGGGCGTATTTCGGATCAAACGCATTCATCTACAAAATGGATCCGCTTAAGGTGGAGGCACATAGTTCTGTAGGAGCAGGTGACGCATTTGTTGGAGCCATAGTGCACGCCATTTGTGAAGAACTGGATGTCGAGAGCATGTTGAAGCTTGCAGTGGCAACTAGTGCAGGTGCAGTAACAACTATTGGAACAAATCCACCAGAGTATGGTTGGATTGAAGCACATTTTGATAAAGTGAAATTGAAGAAGATCAATTTAGGAGGTCAATCATGAAAACAAGAGCCGTAAGGATGTATGGAACGGATGATTTGAGATTAGAAGAATTTGAATTGCCGGAGATCAAAGAAGATGAAATTCTCGTGAAAGTTGTCTGCGACAGCGTTTGCATGTCCACATACAAGGCACTCAATCAAGGTCCCAATCATAAACGGGTTCCAGAAGACGTCAATGAGAGACCAATCATTGTAGGTCACGAGATGGCAGGAGAAATCATTGAAGTTGGCAAAATCTATGAAGGTGAGTTCAAAGCCGGTCAGAAATTTTCACTTCAACCAGCTCTCAACTATAAGGGGAGTCCTTATGCACCAGGCTATTCTTATGAATATTTTGGAGGCAATGCGACATTTAATGTCATTCCAAAAGAAGTCATGGAACTTGGGTGTTTGCTCACTTATGATGGAGACAGCTATTTTGGTGCATCACTTGGCGAGCCAATGTCTTGTATCATTGGAGGATTCCATGCCAATTATCATACGGTTCCAGGAGCTTATGAGCATATTATGGGTACAAAAACAAGCGGAAACCTGATAGTTTTAGGTGGAGCCGGCCCTATGGGACTGGGTGCTGTCGACTACGCACTCGCAATTGATCAACGACCAAAGCGCATAGTGGTGACTGACATCAGTTCAGATCGTTTGGAAAGAGCAAAGAAATTCATTTCACCTGAAAGAGCTGAAAAATTAGGTGTTGAGTTATTTTATGTGAACACAGCTTCTTATGAGGATCCAATCGCACATTTAAGGGCTTTGACTGAAGGACATGGATTTGATGATGTTTTTGTTTATGCACCTGTTGAGGCATTGGTGCTTCAAGGGGATCAACTGCTCGCTAAAGACGGATGTATGAACTTTTTTGCAGGACCAACAGATCATGAGTTTAGCGCTCCGATTAACCTTTATAATGTGCATTATAGCAATACCCATATCATGGGATCCACCGGTGGCAACACTGACGATCTTAAAGAAGCACTTGAAATGTCTGCAAATGGTTCCATCAATCCATCTGTCATGTTGACACATATAGGCGGAATGGATGCGGCAATTGGTGCCATTGGAAACTTGCCAAATATTCCAGGAGGGAAAAAAATAATTTACAACCACATTAATATGCCTCTTACTGCAATAGATGATTTTGAAAAACTTGGGGAGAATGATCCACTTTTCAAAGTGCTTCATGAACTGGTTGAGAAGCATAACGGTTTATGGAATGTGGAATCCGAAAGATATTTACTGGAATACTATAATAAATTGTAATCAGTGGAGGAAAAAATGGAAAGATATGAATTCGTGCTTGAAAATGAACATGGTCTTCACGCAAGACCTGCAGGACTTATGGTGGAAACTTGTAGTGGATATAACAGTGCAGTGAATATTTCCAAAGGTGAGGTCAAAGTGAATGGAAAAAGTATGCTTGGTGTTCTAATGCTTGCAGCTTCTAAAGGTGATAGCCTTATGATCGAAGTTGAAGGAGAAGACGAGGCGGAAGCACTTGTGGCGATTAAGCAACTTATAGATAGCCAATTTGATGAGTAGGTGAATATGAAAATTAAGGGGATTACAACATCAAAAGGAATAGCATTTGGTACGGCATTTATGCTTGTAAAAAAACATGTGGATGTATCGTTTAAAGCATGTACAGATACTGAAGGTGCCATTACTGAACTGCATGTTGCGATAAAGAAGTCAAAGGATCAGCTTAAGGCAATCGTAAAAAAAACCAAAGAAGAAATTGGTGTGAAAGAGAGTAAAATTTTCAACGCACACAGTTTGATTCTAGATGATCCGGAGTATGTAAAATCCATAGAAAACATCATATCAAAAGAGAAAGTGTGTGTAGCATATGCAGTGGAGCAGACCAGAAAGATGTTTGAAGCAATGTTTCTTGGGATGGACAATTCTTATATGCGTGAACGCGCAGCCGACATCAATGATGTGAGCAACCGTTTGATACGTGCCGTCTTAAACATCGAAGACAATATTGATGTGCCTGCGGGAACAATCTTGATTTGCGAAGATCTCGAACCTTCAGATACAGCGGCACTAGATCCTGCAAAAATTGCAGGCATTATCACCGAAAAGGGTGGCGAGACATCCCATTCGGCAATTATCGCGAAGAGTCTGGCGATTCCAGCCATATCCAATGTCAAAATAGATACTGGCAATGTAGAGACTGGAGACCAGTTGATTCTAGATGCCATTGAGGGGGTTTTAATTGTAAATCCCACTGGATCAGAATTGACGCATTATCAGAACATAAAAGAACATTTTGTCAAAGAACAATCAATTTATAATGTTGGAATGCTTGATCGAGTCAATACACTCGATGGATATGAAATCGAAATTTCAGCCAATATTGCGAGCGTTGATCATTTGAAGACTATACTTGAACAAGGGGCTGATGGTGTCGGACTTTTCAGGACGGAATTTTTATATATGAACAGAAACTCACCTCCAAGTGTGGAGGAACAATACAATGCTTATAAGACTGCTCTTCAGGCATTTGGTGACAAACCGATGGTCATCAGGACGTTTGATATCGGTGGGGACAAAAGGATAGATTATTTGAAATTAGAGGATGAAATGAATCCGTTCTTAGGTTACCGGGCGATTAGAATTTCTCTGGATCGCAAGGAGCTGTTCAAAGTTCAGATTAAAGCCCTTCTGATGGCAAGCCCATATGGTAATCTGAAAATTATGTTTCCGATGATCTCGTCTATTGAGGAACTGCTACAGACAAGAGAGGTCATCGACTCAGTAAAAACCGAGATGGAGAAGGAAAACATCCCCATTGGTGAGTATGAAATTGGTATGATGGTTGAGATTCCAGCAGTCGCGGTTCAAGCGGACAAATTTGCTAAATATGTGGATTTTTTCAGCATTGGTACCAATGATCTGCTTCAATACACGGTCGCTGTGGACCGAATGAATGAAAAGTTGAACCATCTTTATTCATGGTATCATCCTGGACTTCTGGAAATGATCAAAATGGTAGCTGAAGCAGGAGAGAGAGCTGGTATCTGGGTAGGCATCTGTGGAGAAGCTGCAGCTGATCCGAATCTGTTGCCGTTTTATGTGGGCATAGGCATACATGAACTCAGCATGTCGCCAAGTAAAATCGCTGAAATAAAATGGCGACTTAGACATCTCAGTAAATCTGAGCAAGGGAAAGTTGTAGCGCATGTTCTTTCTCTGGAAACCAGTGAACAGATCAAGAGATATTTGACGACTCTTGAAAAAAGTATTCAATAATTTTATTACGAGCCTACAAAAAAGAGCTGTAATAAAACTGTTTAAACCAGTTTTATTACAGCTTTTATTGTTCGGTCAACTCAATTTTGAGTAATATTCAACTACCAAATGCACATCGATTTCAATAGGAATCTCATCCATTTCAGGTACTCTGATGAGCTCACCTTCGAACAGGTTTGCATCCACGCCGACATAGGGCGGTGATGAAATGCCTCTACTCATGATATTGTCTTTGAACATTTCATTCTGACGTGATTTTTCCCGGAGCTGTATATGATCTCCAACGGAAATATCATACGAAGGAATATCCACTTTTTTATTGTTCACCAGGAAGTGGCCATGAACCACCATCTGTCTGGCTTGACGAATCGAGCTTGCAAAGCCCATTCTATACACCATATTGTCAAGTCTTGTCTCCAGACGTTTGACTAAAGCGTGCCCAGTTTGTTCCTTGCTGTTCATAGCATCTCCGACATATCGTCTGAACTGCTTTTCCATTACTTCATAGTAGCCTCTAAGGCGTTGTTTTTCAAGTAACTGCGTACCGTAAGAAGATAATTTCTTAACGGCTCTTGATTGACCATTTCCCGCGCGTTTCATCGCTTTCGGGTGTCCACAAACATTCAAATCCAATCTGCGACATTGTTTGAAACGTGGTCCTCTCATTCTTGCCATAATTTTTCACTCCATAACATAAATTTTCGCCGCGATAGTTTATGCCTATGAAATGATACCATAAAACAAAACACTTGTAAATGAGTATCATTATCACTTGTGCTTTGTTTTTCAATTTTACTTGGTATTTGATTGGGACTGCTGTAAAATCAATATAAAAGGGGAATGCGGAGGTTTTAATGATTTTCATTCATGAATTCAAAAATGGACAAAAGTTGTTTCATATACAAACATTATCAACAAGTTATGTATTTATGGTCTATCATACGGGACACTTGATTCAACTGCATTATGGAAAGAGGGTGGAGGACAGTGAACATCTAACCGAATTGTATCAGAATTACGCGACGGAGCTGGGATCATCGACTCTATATGACGCCCATAACAAGTTGACACTAGACACCGCAATGCTTGAAATCCCAACGTTTGGAAAAGGCGATTATCGAACACCCTCGGTTGAACTCGAATTTAATGATGGGTCAAGAGTGAGCGATTTTACATATCTGGATCATAAAAAACATGACACAAAGAACCATCCTCACAGTTTACCTCACATTATTGAATCTGAGAGCACACTTGAAACCCTCGAGGTCAGTTTGTTTGACAAAGTTAAGAACGTAGAGGTGAAACTTTATTATACACCTGTGCATTCAGTGGACGTCATTGTAAGACGCCTTGAGTTGATCAATCATTCAGGTGAAACGGTCACAATTCATAAGGCACACAGTTTCAATCTGGACTTAAACCATTCCAGATTTGAATTGATGACTTTAGATGGATTGTGGATCAGAGAACGTCAGATCAATAAAGGACCTCTCAGGCCGGGAATCATAAGTATTGACTCAAAAAAAGGAGTCAGCGGCGCAAATCACAATCCTTTTATTGGTTTATTGGGTCAGGGCACAAATGAGAAAAGTGGAGAGTGCTATGGATTTTCACTCATTTACAGTGGAAATTTTTCAGGAAACGTAGAAGTGAGTCCATATGGCATGACCCGTCTTCAACTGGGGATCAGCGATTTTGACTTCAGATGGAAGCTAGAGTCTGGCACGTCATTTGACACACCTGAAGTTGCCATGACTTATTCAAAAGACGGTATTAATCGAATGAGTCAGAATTTCCACAGCTTGATTAATAAACATTTGATTGGAGCAAAATGGCAAAACACCCCCCGACCAGTGCTGATCAACAATTGGGAAGCGACCTATTTTGATTTCAACATGGCAAAACTGGTAAAACTCGCAAAAGTGGCTAAAGATGTAGGTGTTGAGCTGTTTGTCCTTGATGATGGTTGGTTCAAGGGACGGAATGACGATAAAAGCAGTTTGGGGGATTGGACCTACGACACTAAAAAATTGCCTGGGGGTTTAAAAGCACTCTCAGATCGTTTGAAAGGACTCGGTCTTGAGTTTGGCATCTGGGTGGAACCTGAGATGGTTTCCATCAACAGTGACCTTTATAGGGCGCATCCAGAATGGGCTATTCAATTGAGGGATCGATCCCCTTCACTTGGAAGAAATCAATTGATTCTTGATTTGACCAATCCCGAAGTTGTCAACTATCTATATGAATCATTGGTTTCAGTTTTTGAATCCGCTGCCATCACTTACGTCAAATGGGACATGAACCGCAATTTTTCAGATCTTTATAGCAATTACTTGGATGTAGATCGACAAAGCGAGATCAGTCATAGGTATGTGCTAGGATTATATGGATTGCTGGAACGGCTCACCAAGACATTTCCAGATATTTTATTTGAATCCTGCAGCAGTGGAGGAAATCGATTTGACATGGGCATGCTTTACTATATGCCTCAAACCTGGACATCAGACAATACGGATGCTGTCGAACGATATGAGATCCAGTATGGTACTTCTATCGTATACCCGCCATCCACCATGGGGGCACATGTGAGTGGAAGACCTTCCCATCAGGTCCTGCGTTCTACGCCCATTGAAACCAGATTCAATGTATCCGCTTTCGGTGTGCTTGGCTATGAGCTTGACTTGACTCGCTTATCCCGTTTTGATCTAAAGGTCATAAAAAAACAAATCGAGTTCTACAAATTGCATCGTATGCTGTTCCAATTTGGTACTTTTCATAGACATGAATCACCATTTGAGGGTAACAGTATGTCTTGGAGCGTGGTCAGTGAGGACAAGGACAAATTTATAGCGGGATATTACCAAAAGCTTCAAAAACCAAACCCGCCACTTGAGACACTCGAACTTGAGGGACTTCATCCTGATGAAATCTACAGCGTACAAAGTAGGATACAATATCAGAATGTGAGGGATTATGGCGAACTGATCAATCCATATATTCCGGTCAAAATAAAAGATGGAGGCATCATGCAAAGTGTCATCGGGAATCGATACCTCTATAAATTGGAAGTTCAAAGGGCTACTCTTCCTGGTGATGTGCTCATGAATATCGGACTTCGTATGTATTCCCAATTTTCAGGAACTGGTATCGATGAAAAAACCAGAAATATGGGAGATTTTGGTTCTAGACTCTATCTGGGTGTAATATCGAAACAAAAGAATCAGTGCTAATAGTATGCATCTCGTGTATAATAAAGTTAAGAGAATTTAATACTTAAATGAGGAGTTTTCAATGGATAAGGATCAGCAAAAAGACAAGAAAATAGCAGTTCTCATCGATGCCGACAATGTATCGGACAAATATATCAAGTATATTATTGATGAGATCTCAAATCACGGCACACCGACTTATAAGAGAATTTACGGCGACTGGACCAAACCTCAACTCGCCTCTTGGAAGACGGTACTTCTCAATTATTCCATATCACCTATTCAACAGTATAGCTACACCAGTGGCAAAAATGCAACGGATGCGGCACTGATCATTGATGCTATGGATATTTTATATTCACATAACGTCGATGGATTCTGTATCGTTTCAAGTGACAGTGATTTCACAAAATTAGCATCAAGATTGAGAGAAGCAGGTATGTATGTTCTTGGGATGGGTGAGAAAAAGACCCCAACACCGTTTATCGCAGCTTGTGAGAAATTTAAGTATTTGGAAGTGTTGGCATCTGTACCAACTGGAACGACAGTTGTTGAAAATGTAAAAGGTGAACCTGTGAACAACAACAAAACAGGTATGGTGAACAAAGAAGAGTTGATTGAAGTCATCAAAAATATCATCAATGAAATATCGGATGAAGATGGCTGGGCATTCCTTGGAGAACTTGGAAGTGTTCTAAATAAACGGTATGCAGATTTTGATACGAGAAACTACGGTTATTCAAAATTGACACCATTTGTCTCATCCTTAAAGCAATTTGAGATCAGGTCTCGTAAGACAAACAATCCGAGTGTAAGTCTGAAATATATCCGAAATAAGGTATAATCGATAGAAGAGGTAGATTTATAATGAAAATGTTGATGTTGTATTTTTCAGGTACAGGAAACACAAAATATTTGATCCATCAATTGGAAGAGAGATGGAATGAACATGGTGTTGAGTACACTACTGTTGCGATGGATGAATTTGATGAATCACAAACAAATCTCATGCAAGAAGCCGAGGTCATATTATTCGCCTATCCAGTGCATGGCTCAATGGCACCAATGCTGGTATGGTCTTTCGTCAAAAAATATGCTTCCTATTTCGAAGATAAGAAGGGTATTGTACTTGCTACTCAGTGGATGTTCTCTGGTGATGGTGGCGCTTATCTAGGAAGAATCCTTAAGAAATGTAAAATGGATGTTATTGCAATAGACCATTTTAAAACCAACAATAATATATCCGATGTCTCTTTCCTCAAGATTA
>JAGXHV010000067.1 GCA_024636005.1 Bacillota bacterium | reverse complement strand
CATATCGTCGAAATCAAAGCAATTGTGTTTGCGTTTGTATCTGTGGTAATCTTCTGCCATGTCAAAAATGTTGTCCCATTCAAATCGTCCGGGTTCAGCATCTTCTCTTTTGAGCTTTAGATTATAAATGAGTCCGATTTGACTTGAAAGTGTTTCAAATTCATCATCACCAAGCTTTTCATCTTGATGTTTTTTGAAGATGCCAGATAGAATCCGGAATTTTTCACCACCCTCATCAATCAGGCGCATTTGTCTTCCAGTTTTACTTGAATAGAGTTTGTAGATCCCAAACGCGAATTTGTGTATGGTCATGAAAGTGAAGTCGTAATTGTAACTGGACTCCGCAATCGACTTGTAGCGGTTTTTCATATCTTCTGCTGAAGCCTTTGAAAAAGTGAGGGTCAAAATCCTCTCGGGTGACACATCGTGTTCCGTTACGAGGTGGATCAATCTATGAATCAGTAGGGTGGTTTTTCCACTCCCTGGAATAGCAAGTGTCAGTGCAGGTCCTTCAAAGTGCGATGCAGCTGTTCGTTGATCTTTTGTCAGTGAATCGAGTGACATGTTCTCTCCTGTCCAAATGTTAAAAAATGTAAGTTGTAAACGGAATGTGAATAGTTTATAACAATCCATTAAATTTTGCAAGAAAGGGTTGTTTGATGGCGCATTTAAGGTATAATTATATTGATTTTCGGTATTAAACTTTACTTTTTTAACCAAATAAGGTACGATTATTGGGTTAATGAGCATTTTTTTTGTAAAAATAGATGAAATTGAAAATTACTGGAGGTTCCAGTAGAAATAGTTGGGAGGCAATCAAATGAATTATGAAATCGTAAAAAAGGAAAACAGTGAAGTTACAATGAAAATCACTGTTTCAGATGAAGCGTTTCAAAAGGCAGTACAAACAGTATACAATAAGAGCAAGGGAAAGTTCAACATTCCAGGCTTCAGAAAAGGTAAAGCACCTAGAAGCATCATTGAGACACATTATGGAGAAGGTGTTTTCTATGAAGATGCTGTGAATGAACTTTTACCTGAGCACTATGGAATTGCTCTTGATACATTAGGTGTGGAACCAGTTGCAAGACCTGACATCGACATCGAGGAAATCGAGGCGGGAAAAGGTCTCGTATTCACCGCTGTTGTGACAGTGGCTCCTGAGTTCGCACTTGAAGGCTACAAAGGCATCGAAGTTGAAAAAATAAATGCTGAAGTCACTGAAGAAATGTTGCTCCAAGAACTCGAGAAGACTCAAAACATGAACGCAAGACTTGTAAGTGTCACAGATCGTGCAGTAGAAAACGGCGACACAACTATCATCGATTACAAAGGGTTCGTAGGAGAACACCAATTTGATGGTGGAACAGCAGAAGGTCAAGAACTCGAAATCGGTTCAAACAAATTCATTCCTGGATTTGAAGAGCAGTTGATCGGTGCAAAAGTTGGAGAAGAAGTCAAAGTGAACGTTACTTTTCCTGAGACATATCAATCAGAGGAACTCGCTGGCAAAGAAGCGGTTTTCATTGTAAATGTAAATGATATTAAAATGAAGGAACTACCGGTTCTTGATGACGAGTTCGCAAAAGACGTCTCTGAATTCGATACTCTTGAAGAATATAAAGCGAGCATCAAAAAAGAACTTGAAGAATCTTCAAAAGATAGCGCTGAAGCAGCTCAAAGAGACAAAGTCATTGAAGCAGTAGCGGGTTTACTTGATGTGGAAATACCAGAGAAAATGATAGACGGCGAAGTAGATGGCATGATTAGGGATTTCGATCAACAACTCAAATATCAAGGTTTGAGCCTTGAGCAATACATCCAGTTCACTGGTGGGAAAATTGATGACCTCAAAGTTCAGATGAGACCTGATGCACTCATGCGAGTAAAAACAGGAATGGTCATTGAAAAAGTAGCAGATCAGGAAAATCTTGAAGTAACCGATGCAGATATCGACGCTGAACTAGCTAGAATCGCTGAAATTCAAAATAAATCCTTAGATGAAACCAGAAAAATATTTGAACAAAATGATTTTGAATATCTGAAAGAGAATTTGAAATCAAAGAAAGCAGTTGATTTCCTAGTAAGTCAAGCAAAGTTGGTCTAAAGGCCGGCAGGAGGTATTAAATGGCAAATTATGTTCCTTATGTAATAGAACAAACAAGCAAAGGCGAGAGGTCTTATGATATCTATTCCAGACTTTTAAAGGATAGAATTGTATTCATAAGCGGAGAAATCGACGATTACATGTCAAACGTAGTCATCGCTCAACTCTTGTTTCTCGAAGCAGAAGATCCAGACAAGGATATCAGCATCTACATCAACAGCCCGGGTGGATCCATCACTGCCGGAATGGCTATATTTGATACGATGGAATACATCAAACCCGATGTATCAACCATTTGTGTCGGTATGGCGGCAAGTATGGGAGCATTCCTTCTCGCAGCTGGTGAAAAAGGTAAAAGATATGCGCTTGCAAACGCTGAAGTGATGATCCATCAGCCACTGGGTGGCGCGAGAGGTCAAGCATCAGATATCAAAATCCAAGCGGACAGAATTATAAAATTGAGAAAAGACTTGAATAATATTTTAAGTCAAAAAACAGGCAAACCTTTAAAGCAAATCGAAAAAGATACTGACAGAGATTTCTTTATGACAGCAGAAGAAGCAGTTGCATATGGTCTTATTGACAAGGTTTTTACAAAGAGATAGTAATTGGAAATGAGGTAAGAAATGGATAAACCGACTTTGAAGTGTTCTTTCTGCGGCAAAAGTCAAGAGCAAGTAAAGCGTTTGATTGCGGGTCCGAATGTATACATTTGTGATGAATGCATCGAACTTTGCAATGAGATATTAGAAGAGGAACTCGCCATTTACAAAGGCGATGATCTTTTGGAGTGGACGATTGAAGAACTTCCAAAACCTTCTGAAATCAAAGCAATTCTAGATGCTTACGTGATTGGTCAGGAACGTGCCAAAAAAACACTTTCCGTAGCAATGTACAATCATTACAAACGCATTCAAACAGAAACCGAAGACGATGAAGTGGAACTTCAAAAGAGCAATATACTTTTAATCGGCCCTACGGGTTCGGGTAAGACGCTACTAGCACAGACACTAGCCAAAATTCTGGATGTGCCGTTTGCCATAGCAGATGCTACAGCTTTGACTGAAGCCGGTTATGTTGGCGAAGATGTCGAAAACATCATTTTGAAGCTTGTTCAAGCTGCAGATTATGACATCGAACGTGCACAAAAGGGTATTATTTACATCGATGAAATCGATAAAATCACACGCAAATCAGAAAATCCTTCGATTACGCGTGATGTTTCTGGAGAAGGTGTTCAACAAGCACTTCTCAAAATTATAGAAGGTACAGTTGCCAATGTTCCGCCTCAAGGTGGAAGGAAACACCCACATCAGGAATTCCTTCAAGTGGACACCACCAATATTCTGTTTATTGTCGGAGGTGCCTTTGATGGCATGGACTCCATCATAAAATCAAGAATAAGTGAAAAAGCCATGGGATTCGGTGCAACCGTCACAAGTAAAAAGAACGTTTCGCTTGGTGAACTTTTTGATAAAATCGAGCCAAAAGACTTACTTAAGTTCGGTTTGATTCCTGAGTTTGTCGGTAGGGTACCAGTTGTGGTTTCCCTTCATGAACTCGACCAAGAAGCTTTGGTCAGAATCCTCAAAGAACCAAAAAACGCTATTATCAAGCAATATCAGAAGATGTTGAAACTCGATTCCGTCGAGCTCGAATTTGATGATGAAGCTTTGGTGGAAGTTGCCAGACTTGCGATAGAACGCAAGACCGGTGCTCGTGGTTTGAGATCCATTCTGGAGAACATCATGATGGAAATCATGTATGAGATCCCTTCGAGAGACGACATCAAAAAGTGCATTGTCACCAAGGAGACAATACACAATCATCAATTGCCGACTCTTGTCCTTATGGACTCGTCAAAAGACACATCGAAAAGCAAAGCAACCAAAGCAACCAAAGCAACCAAAGAAAGTAAAGAAAGTGTATCCTAAAACAATAAGGGCGAGCGGAAGCTCGTTCTTTCGTTTAATTTCTCCAAAAAGGGTATTAATATCGTAGAAGAAAGAGGTGATTGCATGGAAACTGATAATAAAGTCATCAATTTGCCATTGATTCCACTCAGAGGACTTTCCATATTCCCATATATGGTGCTACATTTTGACGTGGGTAGAAAAAAATCGATAAAAGCACTCGAAGCTGCAATGGCTAAAGACCAAAGAATATTTTTAACTACACAATTTGATATCGACAACGACTCTCCAGAATCGACAGATTTTTATAAAGTAGGTACCATCTGTAAAATCAAGCAAATGCTAAAACTCCCGGGTGATGCGATCCGAGTTTTAGTGGAAGGCATTCAACGTGCCGAAGTGGAACTTATTACTGAAGAAGAGCCATATTTCCGTGTTGAAGTGAAGACTTATCTAGATAGTCTTGAAATTGACAAAGAAACACGAGCTCTAATGAGAAGTGCAATTTCAGCGTTTGAAAAATACATTGCCATCAGCAACCGTGTCAGTCCTGATGTCATCCTATCTGTGTCTGCAATTGATGAACCTGGTAGATTATCAGACATCATCGCGGCTCAGATCACACTTAAGACTGAACAAAAACAAGAACTGATCAACGCAATCGATGTCAAGGAACGTCTTGAGCATTTGCTCAAAATCCTATTGACTGAGATTGAAATTTTAGAAGTTGAGAAAAACATCAACGACAAAGTGAAAAATCAGATCAACAAATCTCAAAAAGAATACTATCTTCGTGAGCAGATCAAAGCCATCAGAGATGAGCTTGGTGAAGAAGAAGCACAAGAAGACGAAATAGAAGTGATGAGAAAACAACTCAAGAAATTGAGACTGTCCAAAAAGATCGAAAAGAAAGTTTCAAATGAAATCGATAGATATTCAAGATTATCCCCATCTTCTGCGGAAAGTGGGGTCATAAGAAGTTATGTCAATTGGATTCTTGAACTGCCTTGGAAAAAAGAGACTAAAGATGAGATTGATTTGGTAAAAGCTCAGGCTATTTTGGATGAAGATCACTTTGGTCTTGAAAGTGTCAAAGAAAGAGTCGTCGAGTACCTTGCAGTTAGAGATTTGACCCACAGTATGAAAGGTCCAATCATTTGTTTGGTGGGTCCTCCAGGAGTAGGTAAGACTTCCATAGCCAAATCCATCGCTAGATCACTTAACCGTGAATTCGTAAGAATGTCGCTTGGCGGTGTGAGAGACGAGGCGGAAATCAGAGGTCATAGAAGAACATATATTGGCGCGATTCCTGGTCGAATCATCAATGGCATCAAAGAAGCGGGCACAAAAAATCCAGTTTTCCTCTTTGACGAAATTGACAAGGTTTCCAGTGATTTTAGAGGCGATCCGGCATCTGCACTTCTTGAAGTGCTCGATCCTGAGCAAAACAAAGAGTTTACGGATCATTATTTGGAAGTGCCTTTCGATCTGTCGAAAGTCATGTTCATAACGACAGCCAACTCGCTCATGACCATTCCGAGAGCGCTTCTTGACCGTATGGAGGTTATTCAGGTTTCGGGTTATACAGAATATGAAAAACTCAATATCGCCAAGAAATATCTGGTACCAAAAGAAATGGGAGAGCACGGTATGGCGAAATCGAGTCTGTCACTCTCCGATGAAGCGCTATTAGAGCTCATCAGGAAATACACTAGAGAATCCGGTGTTCGTGAACTTGAGAGAAAGATTGCCAATATTTGCAGAAAAGCGGCAGTCAGGGTTGTAAAAGGTGAAGTCAAGACTGTAAGAATCACGGATAAGAATATAGAAAAGTATCTTGGCAAGTCCAAATACCACTATGATTTGATTGCTGAAGAAGATCAAATCGGAATAGTTACAGGACTCGCGTGGACTACTGTCGGAGGAGAGACGCTTTCCATAGAAGTCAACACCATGAAGGGTAAAGGAAAATTACAGCTTACAGGACAACTGGGAGACGTGATGAAGGAATCCGCACAAGCCGGACTATCGTACATCAGAACAATCGCGGCGAAGTATGGGATTGAGGAGAATTTCTATGAAACTCTCGACATGCATGTGCATATTCCAGAAGGTGCAATTCCAAAAGACGGTCCTTCCGCTGGAATCACAATGGCAACAGCCATGATTTCAGCGTTGTCTGAGATACCAGTGAATCGTTTTGTTGCCATGACCGGTGAAATCACTTTGCGTGGGCGCGTCCTTCCTATAGGTGGTTTCAAAGAGAAAGCCCTAGCTGCGAAACGTGCAGGAATCAAGAAAATTCTTTTCCCATATGAGAACTTAAAAGATCTGGAAGATATTCCAGAGACCATTAAAAAGGAAATTGAATTTGTGGCTGTAAAGAGCATGGATGAAGTCCTTGAACACGCACTCGTGAAAGAGGAGTTAAAAAAATGAAAATAAAAAACAGCCAATTTGTAATCAGTGCAGTGGCGAAATCACAATATCCAGAGGATGAATTGCCTGAAATTGCATTTGCGGGAAGATCCAATGTCGGTAAATCATCAATGATCAACATGATTCTCAATAGAAGGGGACTTGCAAAAACAAGTTCAACCCCAGGTAAGACTCAACTGGTCAACTTTTATGACATTGATGGCCTCTTCAGATTTGTCGATCTTCCGGGATATGGGTTTGCCAAAGTCTCAAAGGAAAAGAAATCGACTTGGGGAAAAATCATCGAGACTTATTTGGAATCACGTGAGAATTTGCTTGAGGTCTTCCAACTTGTTGACATCAGACACAAACCGTCGGGTGAAGATAAGCAAATGTACGAATGGATTAGGGCTTCTGGATTCAGCGGTATAGTCATTGCAACGAAAACTGACAAATTGAGCAAGCAACAAATTGATAAGCAACTTAAAATCATAAAAAGTGAACTTCAAATGGAAGACGATGGCATCATCATACCTATATCTTCTTCAGATAAGAAGGGCAAGTATGACGTGTGGGATTTGGTCAACGGTATTTTTGAAGTCAACGAAAAAAATATATTCATAGAACGACAAGTAGGGTCGTAAAATTTAGGAGGTAGTATATGGCAAGCAATCCAATGGTGACGATGAAACTAGAAAGTGGAAAGACCATAAAAATCGAATTGTATCCGGAAATCGCTCCGAATACTGTGAACAATTTTATCAATTTGGTACAAAAAGGGTTTTATAACGGCCTCGTTTTTCACCGTGTGATCAAGGGATTCATGATTCAAGGTGGATGCCCGGACGGTACCGGAATGGGTGGTCCTGGCTATGGCATCAAAGGTGAGTTCATCACCAATGGCGTTCAGAACAACCTCAAACATGACAAAGGTGTCTTGTCCATGGCGAGATCTCAAAGTCCGAACTCAGCCGGAAGTCAATTTTTTATTATGCATGAGTATTCACCACATCTTGACGCTCAGTATGCAGCTTTTGGAAAAGTTGTCGAAGGGATCGAAGTCATCGATGAAATCGCTACAGTCAAAACAGGATATAATGATCGTCCGGTTGAAGATCAACGCATCGAGTATGTCACAGTGGATCTTGATGGTGTAGACTATCCTGAACCAACAAAAATGTAACAAAAAAAGGGCTTTTGCAGGTTGACTGCAAAAGCCCTTTAATCAGCATTTTTTATTTTTGATTGCTACCTAATACGTTAAGGATCTTATGCTTAACCATTCCGTAGATAGCATCTCTAGCAGGAGATAAATATTTTCTTGGATCGAAATTGCTTGGATCTTCAGCAAATTGCTTTCTGATGACACCTGTCATAGCAAGTCTTAAATCTGAATCGATGTTTATTTTGCAAACACCATACTCGGCAGCTTCGCGAAGCATGGATTCAGGACAGCCTTTAGCATCTTTAAGTTCACCACCGAATTCATTGCACATAGCCACATACTCAGGAATTACTGAGGATGCACCGTGAAGAACAAGTGGGAATCCAGGTAGAAGATTGGAAATTTTCTTCAGACGCTCTATATCGAGCTTAGGGTCCGAATCCGCTGCAAACTTGTATGCGCCGTGGCTTGTTCCAATTGCAATCGCAAGTGAGTCACAGCCTGTACGTTTTACAAAGTCAACGGCTTGATCTGGATCCGTGTAGGTTGCGTCTTCCGCAGAAACGCTTACCGCATCTTCGATACCAGCAAGTCTTCCGAGTTCAGCCTCAACGACAACACCTCTTGCATGTGCATATTCGACTACGCGCTTAGTGAGCGCTACGTTCTCTTCGTATGAATGATGTGAACCATCAATCATAACTGAAGTAAAACCATCGTCGATACATGATTTGCAAATTTCAAAATCTTCACCGTGGTCAAGATGTAGTACGATATCCAGTTCAGGATTTTCGATTAGTGCGGCTTCCACCAATTTTTTCAAATATACTGGACTTGCATATTTTCTAGCACCAGCTGATACTTGAAGAATCACAGGTGATTTCGTTTCCGCAGCTGCTTTAACGATTCCTTGGATGATTTCCATGTTATTGACGTTGAAAGCACCTACCGCATAACCGCCTTCGTAGGCTTTTTTAAACATTTCTTTTGATGTTACTAATGGCACTTGATCACTCCCTTTGTATGAATTAAGTGCAAATCTTGATTACAAGGGTATTAACATTATCCTGCTATATATGATATTATAAAGCATGTCATTTGAAAATGCCAGTAGAATAGGAGCTTAATTGATGAAATTTCCAGAAGAATTCATAGATCGAATGAGAAAGACACTAGGAGATGACTATGAAGCATTCGAGCAATCTTTTGACGAGCCGGTCTTCACAGGACTGAGAGTCAATACAGAAAAAATTTCCGTATCCGATTTTTTGGATCAGTTTCCATATCTGCTGAAATCAATACCATGGACAAAGGATGGGTTTTATTATAGTGTTGAAGATCCGGTAACAAAGCATCCTTATTATCACGCGGGTCTTTATTACATCCAAGAGCCCTCTGCAATGGCGCCAGTCAATATTTTAGAGCTATCAAGAGGAGATGTCTGCATAGATCTTTGCGCAGCTCCGGGGGGCAAATCGATGCAAATAGCAGCAGCTATAGGGGAGTCAGGGATTTTAGTCTCAAACGACATCAATGACAGTAGAATTAAAGCTATAGTAAGGAATGTTGAAAAATATGGACTCAGGAACGTCGTTGTGATCAATGAAGCACCTTCTAGGATTGCAAGCCGTATGGGAGGTTGCTTTGATGCTGTACTGGTAGATGCCCCGTGTTCGGGTGAAGGGATGTTCAAAAAGGATAGAAAGGCTGTAAAGTCTTGGGAAACTTTTGGACCAGAGGAGTGCAGGGTCATTCAAAGGCAGATTATCGATAACTTGGACCATTTGGCTAAACCAGATTCGAAAATCGTCTATTCGACGTGTACTTTCTCTCAGGTTGAGAATGAAGAGCAAATAGAACATCTGACCAGTGACTATAAATGTTTCATTAAAAGGCCTATTCATGTCGCTTCCATCAGTGTGGATGGGCATATGGCACACATTTGGCCTCATCTTCATCAAGGGGAAGGCCATTTCATCAGCAGTTTATGGACGGATGGATCTCTTAAAGGTGTGGATTTGGAGGATTATCAATCCAATGAGCCACATCCTTTGCTGCAGGAATTTATGGCATCCCATTTCAAAACGAATGCACTCATAGGGCATTTCACCACTGAAAAAGATCGTATTTATCTTAAACCTAATAAGAAGCTTCCTCTTGGAGGAATTCGTGTCGTAAGGGAAGGTCTTTTGGTGGGTGAGCTTAAAAAAGAACGTTTCATACCCAGTCAGGCGCTCGCTCTATACCTCAAAAAGTCGGATTTTGAACCGACTGTGGATCTTCCATCTGATTCACTTAATGCAATAAAATATCTGAAAGGTGAAACTATACATCTGGATATAAAAACCGAAGGGATTCATCTGGTTTGTACGGATGGATTTCCAGTTGGATGGGCAAAAATCAACAGGGGTACGCTTAAAAACATGTATCCCGTATCTTGGAGAATGCAATAGGAGGAAACAATGGGAGAAAAAATGAGACTCGACAAACTGCTTTCAAACATGGGATTGGGATCGAGAAAAGAAATGAACGATGCCTTGAGATATGGTTGGGTTAAAGTCAATGGGGTTGTCATGAAATACGGAAAAGAGAAAGTGGATGTGGAAACGGATGAAATTCTTTATGAAGGCAAGCCGGTAAAATATCAGAAATATGCAACCCTCATTATGAACAAGCCACAAGGGGTCATTTCAGCAACTGATGATCATAGACACCAAACTGTTGTGGATTTGCTTGAGGAACCATGGTGCAACATGAACCTGTTTCCGGTTGGAAGATTGGACATCGATACAGAGGGGCTGCTTATTCTTACGAATGACGGAGCATTCTCGCATAATTTATTATCCCCGAAAAAGCATGTCCCGAAAACCTATTATGCAAAAATTGACAAACCAGTTGATGAGAAGGATATTGAAATTTTCGCATCAGGAGCCACACTTGAGGACGACTATTTATGTAAACCTGCTGAACTTAAAGTGATTGATGTGAATGAATCTGGAATATCAGAGATTGAGCTTGTAATTTACGAAGGGAAATTCCACCAAGTGAAGCGTATGTTCGAAAGTGTTGATAAGAATGTGATTTATTTGAAAAGAGTTAAAATGGGTGGACTTGACCTAGATCCTGAGTTGATGCTTGGCGAGTATAGAGAGTTGACGGAAGCAGAAATGGATCTGTTAAAGATGAAATAAAAAAAACAAGAGCGCGCTGCGCTCTTGTTCAATTTTATCTTCCTTGCCCAGCAAGAACTTTAATCAAAGTATCCAAATCATCGCTCATACTGATTTTAAAATCACCAGCACGAAGTTTACTGTCATAACCCAGCTCAATCAGTCGCTTAACAAAAGAGTTGACGTCGTCAACATATCCTTCTGACTGTAACTTTTGCCCTATGCTATATCCGGTTGAACCTTCTGAGACGGTGAAAGTCTTGAGATCAAGTGGTGCTTCTGGGGTAGGATCCTCGACCTCAACCAAAGGGTCCTCGATTATAGGCGTTTCATCTACAGGTTCCTCAGGAGTTACGATAATCACAGGTGGATCGTCCACTTGCTCCTGGTCTATTTCAGATGTGATCGGGGCATCGATATCGATACTCAATGTATCGGAAATCTTCCATGAAACGGAAACGAAAATCAATGCGATGATCAACAGAGAAACAAAAATATCACTTATATCATAGAAAAAATCTTTAATTTTTTCAAACATTTATATGCCTCCAATATTGCTATTCTCTTAATAGGATATCACAAAATTATTAGAATCTCAAAGTATTGTTCCTTCCAAACAGATTACTTTCATGTTACAATTTTTTTAGAGGTGCAGTTGATGTTTGGGAAACTTGAATTCAGTGATATTGAAATGATGAAGGAATACGTGGAAACTTATAATGAAGAAACAATATATTTGAAAAAGCCTCTTGAAGATTTCAGTAAAGGTCTGAAAACTGGTATTTTTTACGGTTATATGGAACAAAAAGCATTAATGGGAATCTTTTATTTCTCCAAGAAAAGCGCTTTAGCGTTTCATTTCTCTGATGCGAAAGTTCTTGGAAACTTGAATGTTCTTAAATCAATCAAGCTCCACAAACCCAAGTTCATCAAAGGGCCAAAAAATCAGGTTGAAGCCATATATAAGATGCTATGCAGATCTGTAAGTGAGATCAAGGAATCCAATTCAATTCTGATGGGCTTTGAAGGGAGCATAAAGGAATGCTTACCTGATAGTGCCTATACAGTAGTCGATGGAGAGGCTCTCACAGTGGAAAATTCAAAATTCATGGAGAATCTGTTCAAAGATATAAAATTTTTTATTGAAGTAGAGCAACATTTTGGAAGGCATATCAAGGCGATCAATGACATTTTGAAAGAACTGAGAGCAATGATGAAAGATGGCAATTATGTCCTTTTTTTGCATGGGAGCCAAATTGTAGCGCAAGGACTCATAGAAGATGAAACTGATGAGATTGGAATAATCGGAGGAATTTACGTCTCCGAAACCTATAGAAGAAAGGGTCTTGGCTACGTGATATCGTGTCTTTTGACCAAAAAGATTTTGGAACGTCATAAGAAAGCCTATCTGTTTGTCATGGGCAACAATCTGGATGCCATTCGACTATATGAGAAAATCGGTTACACCGTTAAAAAGCAATACACAGTACTGTCAATCGCCTATTGAAATGAGGAAGAAATGAAGAGAATAGAAATTACAGCCAACGAGGCTGAACAAAGACTGGATAGATTTTTGCTCAAATATTTCAACAACACTACAAGGAGCAACATATATAAACTACTGCGCAAAAAAGTATTTAAGATCAACGGTGTCAGAATGACGAAGGAAGACTATTTCCTGAAACTCGATGATGTCATCGAGGTCTTTTTAAGTGATGAAAGCTTTGAAGCCATGATCAAGCCTGAAATTGTTACGATTCCGGACCAAATCGGACTAGACATAGTCTATGAGGATGATGAGTTGTTGGTCGTCAACAAACCTAAAGGAATGCTGACACATCCGGACAAGGATGAGTATCGCAACACACTCGCCACTATCGTGCAGTTTTATCTGAAAGGACTGTGCACCAAAACATTCAAACCGGCTCCTGTGCACAGACTGGATAAGAATACCAGTGGACTTGTGATATTCGCCAAAACCTATGATGCGCTTAAAAAGTACAATGCTCTGATGCGCGAGAGATCGATCAAGAAATTTTATCAGTGTGTGGTTGAGGGAGACATCGCAAAGCAAGGTGAAGTCAAAGGATATTTGATCAAGGATGAGGTCAGAAATACTGTTCGCATCATACCACGCGATACAGACGAGGCCAAATTCTGTCATACCTTGTTTAGACCCATTGAAAGATTTGGAAACTTCACGCTTGTAGAAGTGGAACTCCTTACTGGAAGAAGTCATCAAATCAGAGCAAGTATGCAGTTGATCGGGCATTCCATTGTCGGTGATCTGAAATATGGTGGGAGAAGGTATGGAGAGATCAACAACCAGCTGCTGCACAGTTATAAGCTCATATTAGGTGACAAGACATTTGAAGCAAGTTCTACGGATATTGACGCATTTATCGAAAGTATCAAGAAAAGGTGAGTTTATGATTGAATCCATGCACGTTGTGAAAAAGTTGATAGAAAGATATGATTACGGCGGAGCTCTTGAAGTCCTCAAAGAGAAAAACCTCTATAACACCAATGCAGCCGTGATTGTTGACGCATGCCGTTATGCGGTTAATTTCGATTTCGAGACCGCCCGCAAAAAGCTCAACAATCTGTCACCCGACCTGATGAAGGATTCGAGTTTAAATGCCATCAAAAAGAACTTCGAGGCACTTAATGAAGGTCAACCTGACGCACTGATGTCTGAACTCCTTGAAAATTTGAAGTTTCAGCTTGTCAACGAAGAGTACATCGATTTTCTGGGCAGAATTTATAGATTCAAAGAGGCAATCTATAAGTATATGTTCATAAAAACACAAATGCAGGATCGCCCATTTACTTTTCAGATGAAGTTTCTGCAAAAAAAAGAGATTTTGAAGATTCTTAGAAATCACTATAAAATATTCAACAGCAACTTGATCTATGCACTCAATTCCTATTTTAAAAAGCATGCCAAGCAAAATGACCGAATCGATAGAATCATAGAAATCATGAACACAGAAAAAATGAACCAACTCATAGAACTCAGACATGAATCTTTGATCGGGCATGGTTTCAAAGGGGTCAGTCTAGAAGAGATTCAAAAAGTTTACGGCAATCCGTATAATGTGCTTGACGATTTCAGGGAATGTTTAGAAGCACTCAAGGTAGACGTATACAGCTATAAATATACGGATATCAATAAACTCATTCTTAAGTTTTTAGCGGAATCCAATGAAAAGGCAAATCAATAGATAATTATGGGGAGGCTTACATGATCAAACTGAACGTCAATGGATACGGCATTGTTGAAGCTAATGAAACAGATACTTACGAAGATGTCGTAAGGAGATTGCAGACTGAGTCGATGCCTACTATTGTGGCTGTAAGGTGTGGCAATATTTTGAAAGAGTTGAACCAACAGATTTCAGAAGATTGTGAAATCAATTTAATTGATCTTTCCTATTCCGATGGGATTAGAATCTATCAGCGCGGACTTTCATTCATCATGATCAGAGCGGCGATTGAATGTTTTGAAGGGGTCCAGGTGCGTGTGGAACATTCACTCAGCAAAGGTCTCTACTGTGAATTTGATTATGTGAGAAGACTTAACCACGATGATTATGAACTCATAAAGGAAAAAATGCATGAATTAATCGAACGCGATCTTCCTTTTGTGAAATTCACCAGTACTATTGCCGAAGCCTCAGAGGCATTCAAGAGACAAAACATGTTTTCAAAGGTCAATCTACTGAAATACAGACCTAAGAATTACATAAGACTGTATGAGTGTGAAGGCATTGTGAATTACTTCTATGGATACATGGTGCCAAGCACGGGTTATATAAAAAAGTTTGATATCATCAAATATGATGAGGGGATGATTCTCATGCATCCAATCAGCTCAAATCCCTTTGAGTTGCCTGAATTTGTGGAATCCCCAAAAATCGCCGATGTATTCAAAGAATCCGAGCGATGGTCAGATATACTTAACATAAGTTATGTGAGCAATTTGAACGATATCATCATGAAGGATGAGCATCACGAATTGATTCAGATTGCAGAAGCGTTGCATGAAAAGAAAATCGCTTACATCGCAGATGAGATTACAAAAAAGAACAAGAGGGTCATCTTGATCGCTGGTCCTTCATCGTCAGGAAAAACAACCTTTGCCAATAGACTCAGAATTCAACTGAAAGTCAATGGTATGGATCCTATAACCGTTTCCACTGACAATTATTTTGTGAACCGTGACAAAACACCAGTGGATGCCGATGGCAACTATGACTTTGAATCGCTCGAGGCGGTTGATGTGGAACTGTTCAACAAAGACCTCATGTCGCTGCTCGATGGAGATCCTGTGGATCTGCCAGTATTTGATTTTCAGACTGGTATGAGATTATATAGAAACAATCCGATTCAAATCAATGAAGATCAACCAATCATCATTGAGGGCATTCATGGACTCAATGATCTATTGACAAAAAAAATATTCAAAAGAGAAAAATTTAAAATCTATGTCAGCGCACTTACTCAACTCAACATCGATGAACACAATCGTGTGCCTACCACTCAGACGAGACTTCTTAGACGTATCGTCAGAGATAACCAGTTTAGAGGTCATACAGCCAAAAGAACCATCGGAATGTGGCCATCGGTTCGACGTGGAGAAGAGAAATATATTTTTCCTTTCCAAGAAAAAGCGGACGAAGTGTTCAACACATCTTTACCATATGAACTTGCAATACTGAAGAAACACGCCTTGCCGCTTCTTGAAGAAATCGGACCGGATGAACCGGAGTATGCTGAAGCGTTGATGCTTAGAAAATTCCTGAATTATTTCAAATCCATAAATGATGATGACATGGTGCCCAAAAATTCAATACTGAAGGAATTCATAGGTGGCAGTGGTTTTGATCTCTAATAGGTGTCATGGAGGTTATTATGCAAATCAACCGTAAGGAATCGAAATCAAATATCGTACTTATTGCCGTTCTATCCGGTTTTCTGATGTTGAATACGTTTGTGGTGTTTCCGTATTTCGGAAGATATGTGAGCGGTTATTTTGCAGTGGTCTTAGGTCTTGACATCATTGTTTTTTCTCTTCTGGCCAATGCAGCGTATTACAACAGCAGAACTCGAATCAACACGTGGAACATAGCTGTTTCATACTTCTCTTTTCTACTGATTATCAATTATATCTTGGCGCTCGGTCTTCATTTCGTGGATAATGAGCGCTTTATGGATCCCATCATGTATCTGCTTGGCAATGGTAGGTTGTTCTTTGTACTAGGATGCATACCACTCCAATATGCAAGAAGGCTTTCCATAGTCTTTAAAGGATATTTGCAAATGACTGTCAGCGCCTTGATTCTGATGTTTGTTCAGTTGGCGGTGCTTATAATTTTCATAAGGTTCAAAATCAACATTTCCAATGTCATTTTTTTGATCAATGCATTTACTGCAACGATTTTATTGGTTTTTGTGCTCAACAGAGTTCTTACTGAGGAAAAAAACGAATCAAGGATGATGACTTTGGGATTTGCGCTCATGTTTTTCGGGCAGGTTTATCTGACGTTGTCCAGGGTGAGCACAGAAAATATCATTCAAAGTCATTTCTTTCAGGTTATAGGTGTCGGCTATTATTATTTTTCATTGAATCGCAGCAACTTGGTTATCCCGGAACAAGAACATCTGGTTTTACAAAATCAATTCAATCTTTATGCGAAGAATTTAAAGAAAATCATAGATAAGAAAACACTACAGGTTAGAGAAATCAACGATAAGTTGATTGATGACCTCGAGTATGCCAAAAAAATCCAACAGTCCTTGTTGCCAAAGACCAAAGTCAATTATCGGGATGTCACATTCCTGTCCGAATATTTCCCATGTGAAAGGTTGAGTGGAGATTTTTTCGATCTATACAGACTGGATGACGATCACATCGCGCTTTATCTGATGGACGTATCCGGACATGGTATATCTGCGGCTCTGATGACCATGTTCAGCAGCAATTATCTAAAGTCGAACGATCAGAATCTCATGAGATACAGAGGGTACAAACCCGATCTCAATCTGAAGCATTTTTATGATCAGTTCAATCTGATGAATTTTCCGGATGAGATGCACATGGTTTTGCTTTACGCCACACTGGATTTGAACACTAAAGTACTGACTTATTGTTCCGGGGGACTCAATTGCAATCCGATCCGTTTCAGGAAAAATGGTAAGATAGAGTACCTGGACAAAAGCAAAGGTTTTCCAATTTGTAAGCTCAGTGATTACTATACACCCGAATTTGTCAGTGAGAAGATCATACTTGAAAAAGGTGATCGGGTCCTATTTTACACAGATGGACTGATTGATTCTGAGAAGAATGGTGTGTTTGATTTGGAAAGTTTGGTTGAGTATTATAAGGAAAATGCAGATTTGTCACTACGTGAAATCAATGAGCGTCTCCTTGCAAAAATTAATCCCGTCAAAGATGAGCTTAACGACGATATCACTTACATCTTCATGGAAGTGTAGAATTCGCCCTCTATTGACGTGAAGATATCAAAACTATATAATGTAAATAGTTGTAAAATTATTTTCAAGAGGGTCAGGTGTTTATGAAAGACGCAATTGTATTAAAGGATTTGGAACAAATCAAGGCGGTTTCTCAACAGTATCGATTGAATATCATCGATGCTTTTAACAATCAACCCAAAACTGCAAAGCAGATTGCCGAGTGTCTTAAAGAACCTCACGGACGCGTCAATTATCACATTAAAATGCTCGAAAAAGTTGGAATTGTCGAACTGCTTGAGGAAGTCTCAAAATTGGGTGTCGTAGAAAAGTATTATTGCCCCGTGGCATATAAAATATTGATTGACAGCAGTGCGGTGACACTCGATGATGTCATGAACGATACAATTAGCAAAGTGTCGATCGCTTTCTTTGAAGCGGTATCCAAAGACTTTTACGAATCCATCGAAAGATTGCAAGATGGACCGACTAAGAAAATATCCTATTCAGGTGATTATTATCTGACAGATATTGAAGCCAAAACATTGAATCGAGAGATCAGTGCGGTCGTTGAAGCTTTTTTGAAAGATAAGAAAGAACCTAGAGAGGGCACATTCAGACATACGATTGCGCATTTGGTCATTCCAATGCCCCCTAAGGAATAAAACTGGAGACAATGTTATGAAAAATGGACTTAGATGTCTTTTGATTACAATATTAATGATGAGCACTTTTCTCTTTGGAGGGTGCTCCTCTTTTAATTCAAGCGATAATGGCATGACGCCAAAGCCGCCGGAAGTAGAAAATGGTGCTGTTGAAGAGGTGTATGAATTGAACCCCGCTCTGGCAAGAACAGAGACTTTGGTGGTTACTTCATCTAACTTGAGTCTCAATTTCCATCCACTATATGCCACTAGGACTACAGAGACTTGGGTGAGAGATTTGGTGTTTGAAGGACTCATGAGTCATGACAATACCGGTAACCCTGTGACATTACTTTCGGACTCCATTGAGATCAGCGAGGATGGACTTGAATATACATTTAGAATTAAGGACAATTTGTTGTTTCACGACGGTTCCAGAGTGAAAACAACAGATGTTTTGTTTTCTTATGAAGTTCTTGCAAACGAACAGTATTCAGGTGAGCACCGTTTATTCATTGATGGAGTAGTTGGCGTCGATGAATTCAGATCAGGTGAAGCAACCAATATTTCAGGAATTGAGCTTGTTGATGATAAGACGATAAAGTTCAGTTTTGAGACACCAAGCATCTATAATGTTTGGGGTTTCGAAACACCGATCATACCTGAACATGTGTATCAATTTTCCAGTTGGGACGATTTCCTCATGAACAGTAGCAATCCTATGGGAACGGGACCGATGGCTTTAGTGGCTGTAGAATCTGATGAACAGATTGAGCTGAAAAGAAATGCTTTTCACCATGTTTCGAAATCAAATGTCAATCGCGTCATCATCAAGGCGATGAGTCCTCAGATGGCGTTGAAGGCTTTTGAAAATGGTTCGGTCGACATTATCACAGTTTCACCTTCAAAAGAACATTTTGATATGCTTGAGGAAATTAGTTTTGCTGAGACTTATGAATTTCCGTCAAATGCATTCAATTATATTGGAATAAACCACAATCATCCGATTCTAAAGGACAAAAAAGTGAGGCAGGCACTGGCGTATGCTCTCAATAGAGAAGAATTTATAAGTAACGAGTGGCAAAATCATGCCATTCTCGCTAATTCACCAGTCCCTGAAACTCATTGGACCTACCCTGAGGAACAAGCACTCAATATATACAGTTATGATATTGAAAAGGCAAAAATACTACTCAATGATGCCGGATGGTCCCAGGATGATGAAAATAGCATCCGCATGAAAGACGGAGAGCGGCTTGAGCTCACAATCAATGCGTTCAGCGATGTCAGCTGGTCCTATAATCTAGCCAATGCCATGAAAGAACAATGGGAAAAAATTGGCGCTGTTGTGCATGTGGAATTTATGGATTTCAACATGTTGAAAGATAAAGTGTTCACTGAGCGCTCGGCTATGCTCTGGGTTATGGCATGGCATCTTCCAGCAGATTATGATTTTGCTAGGCTCTATGGATCCATTGGGGCGACACCTGGTGGATACAATGCTGGAAGTTACAGCAATCCAACTGCCGAAGAACTTTTCGTCTCACTCAGGACTGCGTTTGATAGCACAGTGCGAAGGAATCTCGTTTCGGATTGGATCAGTCTTGCCAATGAGGATCTGCCTTATATTTATATCGCACACCTTAACGAATTGTGGGGAGTCAATGATCGAGTTCAGAATATTGATATAGGACCTTACAACAATTGGGTTGGAAGTATTCAGGATATAGTTTTAAAGGTTATGGAATGATGATTAATAATAACGATATAAAAAAAATCATGAATGCTCTAATGGTTGAACATTGGGGCATTTTGACCATTGATGTACACACTTTGTCCAAACTGATTGAAAGAGAAGGTCAGATCAGAGAACTGCTGCTTAGAAGAGGAACAAAGGAGTTTGAACAAGACATTGAAAAACGTTTTTTGTTTTCTTCCAGGAAAACTGTAGGGACCATCGTTGCTATAGGTATTCCTTATGAACCGACAGGAAGTGCTAGTCAAAGTGCTGTTGGACTGGTGGACAATTTTTCTTGGGAACATGACTATCATGAAATTTTGAGAGATATTTTGAAAGCGATACAAATGGAGTTTGCTAAAAAACTTGACGATTTCGAAACCGCTCCTGAGATTTGTGTTGATACTGACGATTACATCGATCGAGAGATTGGTTTGTATACGGGACTTGGAAAAATTGGAAAGAACCATTTCCTGATTCATCCCGAGATGGGTACCCACTTTTTTATTGGCTATTTGGTTTATGACAGTGTTTTGGATATTGACCCACTAGCAATAAATCCACTCGATCTTGATAATACTATCCTTGAGGAATGTGAGGCGTGTAATAGCTGTGTCGATGCTTGTCCACCTAAGATTTGTGGTGGGGCAATCATGAATTCAGACAAGTGCATATCTTTACTCACACAAACCAAAAGGGTATTGAGCGATCAGGAACGCAGGTTGATTGGGAATAGACTATATGGATGCAACATCTGTCAAAAGGTGTGTCCGATGAACAAGGACATAATCGCCCATCCAAGTTTGATGACTCATACTGATAATCGGGTCGATTTACACGAACTGCTTGACATGAACAACAAATCCTTTACTGAAAAATATGGAAATATGGGCTTCTCTTGGCGGAGTTTATGGGTTTATAAACGCAATGCACTGATTATTCTTGGCAATCATGGAAATCGGTCAGATCTTGAAGTTCTTAAGAAACGCATTGATTTACTGAAAAATCCAAGGCTTGAAGAAACATATTTGTGGGCTGTGAGAAGATTGGCAAGTCGTGAAACTTAAATAATTGTCACTTTATTTGAGACAATTAAGTGATATACTGTAACTGATGAACTATTTTATGGGAGGCGTCATATGTCAAATGTACATGAACTCAATTATTTAAAGGACCAGGTCCAAGAACTTAAAGATCAAGGTGTTTATAGGGTTTTACCAGTCCTTGAGGGTGCGAATGAAGCGGAAATCATCTTGAATGGTCAATCCGTAATCAACTTGTCTTCAAACAATTATTTGGGATTTGCAAGTCATCCGAGATTGAAGGAAGCTGCCATCAAAGCTGTTGAAAAATACGGAGTTGGTTCAGGCGCTGTACGTACAATCATCGGTAACATGGACATTCATGAAGAACTCGAAGTCAAACTTGCAGCATTCAAGCGCGAAGAAGCCGTCATGGTATTCCAATCAGGTTTCAATTGTAATGCTGGGGCCATTCAGGCTATTACAAACAAAGGAGATTTGATTATTTCTGATGAACTCAATCATGCGAGTATAATAGACGGTGTCAGACTCTCAAGAGCGGACAAGGCCGTATTCAAGCATAGTGACATGGAAGATTTGGTGCGAGTTTTAGAGGAGAAGAGATCAAACTATACCAACTGTCTAATCATTACAGATGGTGTTTTCAGTATGGATGGCGATCTTGCAAAATTGCCTGAAATGGTTGAAATCGCTGAGAAATACAATTGTATGACTTATGTTGACGATGCACATGGATCAGGAGTTTTGGGCGAGAACGGTCGTGGAACAGTGGATCATTTCGGCCTTCATGGAAGAATTGATTTTACAATAGGGACTCTTTCCAAAGCCATTGGCGTCATTGGCGGTTATGTTGCGGGAAACAAAGTCATGAAAGAATGGTTGCTTCACAGAGGACGTCCATTGCTTTTCAGTACTTCCTTGCCACCGGCTGCAGTAGGTGCCATCATGGAGGCGGTCGATCTCTTAAGTTCCACAACAGAATATACGGATAGACTTTGGAGCAATGCCAAGTTTTTTAAAGCTGAGCTTGGAAAATTGGGCTACAATATAGGAAATAGTGAAACACCTATCACTCCTGTAATCATTGGCGATGAAGCCAAAACAGTTGCTTTTTCAAAGCGTATGCTAGAAAAAGGAGTTTTCGTATCAGCCATTATTTTCCCTACCGTTCCCAAAGGAAAAGGCCGCGTGAGATGTATGGTTACAGCTGGACACACTGAAGAACAACTGTCAAGAGCGGTTAAAGTGTTTGAGGAAGTCGGCAAGGAAATGGGAATACTATAATAAATTGTTTGTCGGTGTGATGCTGAAGGTATAATGATAATACGATAAATTGGTAGAGGATGGATGAATATGGAAAATAAAACAGGAATTTTACTTGAAAGTGGAACTGGCGAGGTTGAAATTCTACACTTCACGGTATCTGGCGTTCATTATGCAATCAATGTTGTCAAAGTGAAAGAATTGCTTCAAATTGAAAACATATCCAAAATTCCAAATGCACATCCGGCCATTTCGGGATTGTCATTGATCAGAGGTGAAATGATTTCTGTAGTGGATTTGCTTTATGTTCTTGAAGGTCAAAAGAACGAAAAAGTTAAAAATGGAATGACATTGGTATGTGAATTCAACAAAATCAAGGTGGGTTTTGCTATAGAATCCGTTTTAGGGATTCAACGTATTGGATGGAATGAAATCATGAAACCTGATGATTTGACTTCCAATTCATTGATTATTGGCAATATCAATCTCAACAATGAAATTATCATGTTGTTGGACTTCGAAAAAATAGTCATGGATATCAATCCGAATACTGGAATCAATATGGATAGAATCAAGGACATTGTAGTCAAGGACCGCTCCAGGATTAAGATTGCTCTTGCCGATGATTCCCCGATGATCCGTAAAGTCTTACTCGATACATTGACAAGAGCGGGTTTCACAAAGCTCAAGTTTTTCGATGACGGCATGGAAACACTGGATTATCTTTTAATGTTGGTGGAGAAAAAAGGCGAAAAATTCAAGGATGACATTGATTTGTTGATTACAGATATTGAAATGCCTCAACTTGATGGACATTCATTGACAAGACGGGTGAAAGAACATCGCAATCTTAAAAATCTACCAGTGATTATTTTTTCATCGTTAATCACAGGAGATTTGCTCCATAAAGGTGAAGCGGTTGGAGCGGATGCTCAAATGAGCAAACCTGAAATTGAGAATTTGGTTAAACTGATAGATGAAATTTTGAAGATCAAGTAAATTTGAAATGCTTTTAGGTGTCATATATAATGAGAAAATCATTTTATATGACACCTTTTTAGCGCTTCGTCTTGACTGTACATAGGGGATAAAGTATAATAAATCGAATGAAAAGTTTAGTAATAATAAACTCGAAAAAGGAGAAATGGTTGTGAATATTGGTGAAAAAATTAAAAGACTAAGACTTGAAAACAACCTCACTCAGGAAGAATTAGCAGATCGTTGCGAATTGTCGAAAGGCTTCATATCACAATTGGAGAGAGACATGACATCTCCATCGATAGCCAGTTTGATAGATATTCTCGAGAGTCTGGGTACAAATTTACAGGCGTTCTTCAGTGAGACCGTTGAAGAAAAAATCGTGTTTAGACCAGAAGATTTTTTTGAAAAAGAGGATGAAATCACAGGTTACAATTTGGAGTGGATCATACCGAATGCTCAAAAAAATATGATGGAGCCAATCATGTTGACTCTGGCTCCGAATGGTGCATATGAAGCGCATGACCCACATGAGGGTGAAGAATTTGGATTTGTGATTTCCGGTTCGGTAGTAGTACGCTTAGGTGGGAAAAAATATGTGGCAAAAGCAGGAGACTCCATTTATTACAAGGCCAACAAGAGCCACGAAATCATAAACAAAGGCAAAAGAGAAGCAAAAATCATATTGGTTGGAACGCCACCCAATTTCTAATTCTTGGAGGCACTATTGAGTGATAAAATCGTAAAAGGTATAAATATAACTAAAGAATTTAATGGTGTTGCAGTAGTAAAAAATATCGATTTTTGGGTTAAAAAGAATCAGTTTTTGACGATTTTGGGACCTAGTGGCTGTGGGAAAACAACCACACTCAGAATGATAGCCGGTTTTGATAGACCCTCTACTGGGACGATATATTTTGAAGGCAATGATATTACTGATACACCACCGTATCTCAGACAAATCAATACTGTATTTCAAAAGTATGCCTTATTTCCACACATGAACATCTATGAAAATGTTGCATTTGGATTAAGAATCAAAAAAAACAGTGAGAAAGAAATTGCGTCCAAAGTTTCAAAAATTTTGGAGCTGGTTAATTTGTCGGGATTTGAGAACAGAAAGATCAATTCACTTTCTGGTGGTCAGCAACAAAGAATCGCGATTGCCAGAGCGCTCGTCAACGAACCAAAAGTGTTGTTGCTGGATGAACCTCTAGGTGCCCTAGATCTGAAGCTTAGAAAAGAGATGCAGCTGGAACTGAAAAACATGCAAAAGGAACTTGGAATCACTTTTATATATGTGACTCATGACCAGGAAGAGGCCCTCACGATGTCCGATAAGATCATCATCATGAACCATGGTGAAATTCAACAAATCGGATCTCCGACAGATATTTACAATGAACCTGAAAATAGGTTTGTAGCAGACTTTATAGGTGAAAGCAATATCTTTGATGGCATCATGATTAGAGATTTTTTGGTGCGTTTTGCAGATCTTGAATTCGTTTGTGTGGATTCAGGTTTTGGAGATGAAACTTTCGTGGATGTTGTCATTCGTCCTGAGGATGTGAAGCTGGTCGGTCCCGGTGAAGGTCAGTTGAATGGGATTGTAAGGTCTGTAGTGTTCAAAGGTGTTCATTATGAGATGGTCATCAAGGAGTCCTCCAGAGAATGGATTGTCCACAGCACAGATAAAGTGGATGAAGGCGTTTCTGTGGGTATTCAGATAGATCCAGATGATATTCATATCATGGAAAAGGAGGCATAAAGTGCTTAAACGTATTGCTTCTGGCCCATATTTAGTATGGATTGTACTGTTTATTCTGATTCCGATTCTTATGATAGGATTCTTCAGTATGGTTAGAACGGATGCGGAGACGGGTGCATACTATTTGACAGCCACCAATTTTGCGCGTGTTTTTGAACCCGTATATATTGCCGTTTGGACACGATCGATCAAAATAGCGCTTGAAGCAACAGCCATTTGTCTTTTGCTCGGGTACCCGATGGCCATGATCCTAGCTAAAATGAATTCAAGATATCGGACAATAGCAGTAATGCTTTTTGTTGTCCCGATGTGGATGAACTTCCTGCTCAGGACTTATGCATGGATGACCATTCTAGGAAAGAATGGAATTCTTAATAAGATACTGATGTTTTTTGGACTGCCACAAATGACATTTTTATACTCAGAAGGTGCAGTACTTCTTGGTATGGTTTATAATTTTTTACCATTTATGGTGCTTCCGATTTATACAGTGCTCTCGAAAATGGACCAAAGTCTTATTGAAGCCGCTGAGGATTTGGGTGGAAATAAGGTCAATGTGTTCAGAAAAGTCATTTTTCCATTGTCACTCCCTGGTGTCGTATCAGGAACCTCAATGGTTTTCATGCCTGCAGTGAGCACGTTCGTAATATCCAACTTGCTTTATGGTGGACAATACATGCTCATTGGTAATCTGATCGAGCAGCAATTTCTAGTTGTGAATGACTGGTTCTTTGGATCAGCGATTTCAATCATCTTGATGATTCTCATTCTAGTAACCATGGCGGTGATGAACCGTCTCAGCGGGAACAACCCTGAGGAAGGGGGTGTGAATCTATGGTGAACAAATGGGTCAAGAGGCTCTATACTTTGCTTATTTTCACATTCTTATATGCACCGATTGTCGTTTTAATTGTATTTTCGTTCAACGATTCGAAATCCACTGCAAGATGGGAAGGATTCACCTTGGATTGGTATCGAAGCTTATTTCAGAACAGATACATCATGAAGTCGCTGTATTATACGGTGTTGGTCGCGGTCATCTCATCGATTTCCGCTACACTGGTTGGCACTTTTGCAGCATTCGGAATCTTCTACATGCGGACATGGAAACAGAAGCTTGTGCTTAATGTAAACTCAATTCCACTGCTCAATCCAGACATTGTCACCGGTGTTTCCTTGATGACGCTATTTGTGGCCATGAACATGGAACTAGGTCTAATGACCATGATTATAGCCCATATAACGTTTAGTGTTCCCTATGTGGTGCTTTCAGTACTTCCTAAATTCAAACAGATGCCAGGTGAAATGCTGGAAGCTGCAATGGATTTAGGTGCCACCCCGTGGTATGCCTTCAAGAATGTTATTATACCCGAGATCAAACCTGGAATCATCACAGGAGGTCTCATCGCGTTTACACTTTCCATTGATGATTTCGTCATCAGTTTTTTCACTACGGGAAGTGGCGTCAGCAATCTCTCCATTGCGATATACTCTATGGCGAGAAGAGGAATCAAACCAGAAATCAATGCCTTATCTACATTGATGTTCGCATCCGTGTTGATTTTGCTTTTGATCATCAATAAAAGAACAAAGATAGAAGATATATAATCGAGGAGAGGAGAAAACAATGAAAAAAATAATAGTTTTGGTTATGGTGATGGTTTTGACAACCGTTATTTTCACAGCTTGTGCTCAAGAGGACAAAGTAGTTCTGAATGTTTATAATTGGGGCGATTACATCGATGAGGACATATTTGAGATGTTTGAGGAAGAAACAGGAATTGAAATCAATTATGAGACTTATGCCACAAATGAGGAAATGTACACCAAAATAAAAAAAGGTGGTACCAGGTATGATTTGGCCATTCCTTCAGAATATATGATTGAAAAAATGATTCGTGAAGAAATGCTTGAAAAGATTGATTTGAGCAAGATTCCAAACTTCAAGAATATCGATGAGGATTTTAAGAATTTATCATTTGATCCCGATAATACCTACTCGGTGCCTTACTTTTGGGGAACAGTCGGTATAATTTACAACACTGAATTGATCGAGGAACCAATCAATTCATGGGATGTTTTATGGGATGAAAAATATGCTGGACAATTCACCATGATGGATTCACAAAGAGATTCCATCATGGTTGCTCTTAAGAAACTTGGGTATTCAATGAATACCAAAAATCTCGATGAACTAGAGGAAGCCAAGCAACTTTTGATCGAACAAAAACCAATGGTACTTGCTTATGTCGGTGATAATGTCAAAGACATGTTGATCAGTGGAGAAGCTGCTATGGCAGTAGTTTGGTCTGGTGAAGCCAGTGCAGTAATACAGGAGTATGATGAATTTGAATATGTGCTTCCTGTTGAAGGTTCAAACTTATGGTTTGACAATATTGTAATTCCAAAAGGTGCAGAAAACATCGATGCAGCGCACCAATTCATCGATTTTCTATGCAGACCTGACATCGGATTTTTGAATGCTGATTATGTAGGATATTCTACGGTCAATACTGAGACACTCAAACTGATTGATCCTGAACTGATGGGAACAACCTATGCTTATCCACTGGATGAGTGGATTGAAAATTATGAAATTTTCAATGATCCTGGTGATTTCATATTGGAATACGATAGAATATGGACAGAAGTCAAAGCCAACTAGTGAGGAGTAACTATGATAATAGATGGAAAAGCGATTGCACTTAGAGTAAAGGAGAAAGCACGAGTCTGCTGTAAGGATTGTATCCGAAAACCAAATGTGGTCGCCATTATGCTTGGAGAGGATCCTTCAGCGGAGTCTTATCTCAGAATGCTTGAGAAAACTTGCAAGAGCGTAGATTTCGGATTTGAACTTCAACGCTACGAGACAACAATTTCTGAAAATGATTTGCTCGATATCATCAAGGCCAACAATGAAAATCCATTTGTAGATGGGTTAATCGTTCAAATGCCACTACCGGATCACATCAGTGAAGACCATGTGATTATGGCTATAGATCCAAAGAAGGATCTGGATGGCTTCCATCCTATGAACGCTGGTCGACTTTTTAAAGGCGAAAAAGCAACAAGACCTTGTACACCGCTCGCAGTTATGACCATTTTCAAAGAGATGGACATCGAGCTCGATGGTAAGGATATTGTTGTCATTGGTAGAAGCAACATCGTTGGCAAACCACTTGCGGTCATGCTGATGCATAAGAATGCCACAGTTACCATGTGCCATTCTTACACTCAAGACTTACAATCCCATACCAGAGATGCGGATATCATAATTGTAGCAGTAGGTATTCCTAATTTCTTAAAAGCGGACATGGTCAGTGACAAGGCTATAGTAATCGATGTTGGGATGAATGAAGTAGATGGCAAGCTCGTAGGGGACGTGGATTTTGAGGCAGTCAAGGAAGTCGCTTCTATGATCACACCAGTTCCTGGTGGAGTGGGACCGGTTACCAATGCTGTATTATTGTTGAATTTATTAGAACATTTTAAAGGGGACAAACAGTGACTTTTTTAGGCATATTCATTACTATTGGTTCAATATTTGGTGCGATCGCTTTGCTTTCAAAAGACAAAGAAGAAAAATCCATCCATGTATATTCGGATTACAAGGTGCTGCTTGACGCCGTGATTGCATACAAAGAGGCAAATAAAGAGTACGCGAAATCCATAGAAAAATTAGAAACTTATATTGAAAATTATGAATCGTATGATTTTTCAAGATATGATCTTTCCATGGATGGTAAATTTTTAACGGTTTTTAATCTGAATCCAGAGGAAGCGGAAACACTCATCAACGAAATTGGTGGGGACTCCTACATCAATGGCAAGTTCACTTACTTGACCTTAAGACGAATTCATGATCTCAGCGAAGTTAAACCCATCGCTCATTTCAGTATAAAACCTGAAGACAATTTAACGACTACCACACATATCACATATGACTTCAGCGGTTGTGTCACTGAAAACGGAGAGATTATTGAAAAAAAATGGGAGAATAAAATGTCGGTTTTTCATGATCCAGGCATTTATTTGATTCGTCTTAAAGTGAAGGATAAGAACGGCAACTGGTCAGAATTTTTTGAAAAAGAAGTCAAAGTGGTTGAAGAATCAGGAATTAGAGCAATCAAAGCCTATGAAGGTTCCTTTTTCATGACTTACAATAACGGCAAAACATTATCGTATGGAAAAAACGATTTTGGGCAACTGGGGATCGGAAGTCTCAATCCGATTCCAGAGCTTACATACAGCAATTTGTACGATGGTGTGACTGAAATAACTTGTGGTGAAGCATTCAATATATTCAGATTCTATGATGGTTCCGTTTTTACAGCAGGAAACAACAACCATGGCGAACTGGCAACAGGTGACAAAAATGCACTCAAACTATTGACGCAAATCTGGGGAATGGAGAACATCAAACAAGTGGATGCAGGGAGAAAATTTGCTGCCGCACTTGACCTCAACGGTGACGTGTTTGTTTGGGGTGACAACACCGAAGGACAATTGATGAATGACGATTACATCGATTCACCCTATCCAATTAAATTACCGGGTGTTACAGGTATAAAGCAAATCGCTTGTGGTTCAAATTTTGGATTGGCTCTCAGATATGATGGTACAGTAATCGGATGGGGAGACAACACTTATGGTCAACTGGGACTAGGGTTTAAAGGCAACATTAGTGAACCAACTATGACTTTGTATAAAAATGTCAAGAGAGTTGCAGCAGGAGATCGTTTTTCATGTGTGATCACTGAAAACGGGAAAGTAGTTGGCGCAGGAAACAATGCTTATGGACAATTGGGAATGAAGGGAAAGAATGAATATTTGTTTCCAGAGGAAATTCTGAAAGTCAGAGATGTGGAGACACTCAGCATCAGGGATTCTCTAGTACTTGCAATTCTCAAGACTGGAAAAGCTTATGTCTGGGGGAATTTCAACGGTCCCGGATCGAAACCCATTTATGAGCCTTTTGAACTTTCTGGTATACAATATGTCAAAGCCAGTACCAACAATGGTAAGAGGTGTTTTATTATTGATGGCAACTATGATTTGAATGTGATTTCAGATATATCGGGCAAGAATGAAAAGAACAAAGTTTACGAAAAATTTTATGATTTTATGGATAGTGTTCACTCTAAAACCAAATAATCATGTATAATGAGTATATATGCAATGAGGAGGATTCCTATGAGAGAGCGGCGTCGTGCACACAGGGTGCCTTACAAAGGTATTTTGACAATTGATGAAGTATACAATCAAGAAGTGTCCATCAAAGAACAACGTGAAGTTCACATTGAAGTCACAGATATCTCCAAAGGCGGTCTTGGTTTCAATGCGGTAGAGTCGTTGCCACTTTCCTATTATTTCAATGCAAAAATTGATCTCGGAAATGGTAGAATGTTTTATAGTGTCCTCAAGATTATTCGAAAGGATGAAATTGAAGCTGGGTATAACTATGGCTGTGAATTTACCGGTCTTGCAGATATTTTGGCACTATATATTGAAGAATTTGAAAGTGAAATATCAGATTAATAGCATTTCGGCTACTGTGGGATCATCGCAGTAGCTGTTTTAGATTTACGGAGGAACAGAAGTATGAAAGATCTCAGAAGTTTGACATTAGAAGAGATAACGGAATATATGAAGACAATTGGCGAGAAGGGTTTCAGGGCTAAACAGGTTTATGAATGGGTTTCAAAAGGGGTATCTTCCTTTGACGATATGACCAATTTATCACAAAGCCTGATAGAACAACTGAAGCGTGAATTCAGACTCGACAATTTTAAAATCATTCAGACTTTAAAATCAGAAGACGGAACCATCAAGGTATTAGGGGCGCTATGGGATGAGAACATCGTGGAGTCAGTTTTCATGACCTATAAACATGGCAATAGTGTGTGTGTCTCGACTCAAGTGGGATGCAAAATGAAATGTACCTTTTGTGCATCGACACTGGGTGGTGTGATTAGAAACCTGACCGCAGGAGAAATACTCGGTCAAATCTATGCCCTTCAGAATATGACCGGTGAACGAGTTAATAATGTGGTTTTGATGGGAAGTGGGGAGCCTCTTGACAATTACGACGAGACTCTGAAATTCATAAAACTGTCAACGGATGAAAAGGGACTCAATCTATCAGGAAGAAGCATCACACTATCAACGTGTGGACTTGCTACTGAAATCAGAAAGCTCGCCGATGAGAGGCTTCAAATCACACTTGCTATTTCACTTCATAATCCAATTGAAGACGAACGAATACAGATCATGCCGATCACAAAGAAACATAACTTATCTGATTTGATGAGTTCAGTGGACTATTATATTGAAAAAACTGGAAGGCGTGTGACATTCGAGTATGCTCTAATTGATGGTGTCAATGACACCGAGCGCCATGCACAGGCTCTTGGAGCTCTATTAAAAGGCAAATTGGTACATGTGAATCTGATTCCAGTCAACGCTGTTGTGGAAAACAATTTCATGCCATCGTCAAATAATAAAATTAATGGATTCAAAAGAGTTTTAATGGATAAATATAGACTAAACACGACAGTGAGGAGGGAACTCGGTTCTGACATCAATGCGGCATGTGGTCAACTTCGTAATCAACATCTGTAAAAAGCGAATATTCTTTATTAAAAAAAAATAATTGTTTTGAAGGAAAAGGCATCTTGTATCTAGAACTATACAAGTAAGGTTTAATGACGAAGGAGGAGATTCAAATGGTTACTTTAATTGCAGGTAAAAAAGGCTCTGGCAAAACCAAGGATATTGTCAAGAAGGCGAATGATTCACTTGGTTCAAGCAAGGGCAACATGATTTTTATCGATGAGGACAATCGAGCAATGTATGATCTACACCATGACGTCAGATTTATTAACTTATCCGAATTCCCAGTAAAGAATTCCTGTGAGTTTCTAGGATTCATTTGCGGATTGATTTCCAACAATTATGACATTGAAAAGATTTTTATTGATAGTATCATGAACACGGTGAGCATATCTCGTGATGAACTTATTGAGTGGTTCTCAAGAGTTGAGGATGTCGCCAAGACCTATGAAATTGAATTTGTTGTCACTTTAAATTATGAATTTGAGTTACCGGAATCTTTGCACCGGTATATGAACTAATCGATGAAAAAGGGACTTTAGATAGATAAAGAAAAGCCCAGACCTAATGCATACTATGCAACAGGCTGGGCTTTAAAATGCATCATATGAACTTTTTGCCGAGATATTTGAGAACGGTTTCTTGATCACTGATATCGTCAATGATGATTTTCGTATCTGTTTCCTCAAAATAGACCGTAATTTCTGTATTACCACTTTTGAATGCCTTAGCTACAGTATCTTCGTTGAGTTCACGAATTTTATTCTTATGATGTTTGATTTTCTCGTACTCTTTTAAAAAAGCCGTACCAGTTAAGCCAATGACTTTGGTATATTGATTCATGTTCTCCTCCACTTGTTGTTATCCCTTATTATAACCAATATATCCATAAAAAGAAAGTAATGGATATGTGAAAAAAGTTTACGATTTTGATAGAAACATTTAATTTTTAAAGGGATTATATTTGATATAATGAGTGTGTACCACCGGAGAGAGACTGGAAGGAGATTGATATGAAGCACAGAAAAAGAGTTTTGGTCTGCGTTACGCAACAGAAATCATGCGAGCGTTTGATTGAATTTGGCAGAAATCTAGTCAACTCTGACAAGGATGAATTGCATGTCATCCATGTTGTTAAAGAAAATTGGAAGTATTTTGGTCAACTTGAGGAGAAAGATGCACTGGATTATCTCTTTGAGGTTTCAAAGGAACATAATGCCATGCTATCCGTTTTCAAAGCGAAGGACATCGAAAAAGCGCTTTCAGATTTTGCGGAGAAACACAAAATCACAGATATCGTCATGGGTGAATCGCTAGAACGTAACGAGCAGCAGAACATGATCAATAGATTACAGGATCAAACGGAAATTAAAGTAAGATTTATAGTAGTTCCTGTACAGTTTGACGAAGAAAATGATATTATCATTTTAGAAAATGTGATGTCTAGTTAATTATTTTATAATATAGCCATATACCCCTCATGCAAGGTTTGAGGGGTGTTTTTATGCGCGGATTGTGTTAAAATAAGGTGTGTGAATAAATGACATTGAGGTATTTATGACAAAATATATAAACGGACTACTTCTGATCGGTGCAATAGCAATTTTCTCTAGCTTACTCGGAGATTGGTTGATGCAGTGGTTTCAGCTCGAAGCCCTTACTATAGCAATTATCATGGGAATTCTCGTGAGCAATGTGATTGCCCTACCCAAAAGTTTCAAACCTGGTATCAACTACGCACTCAAAAAACTACTTATTTATGGAATTATCCTACTGGGATTCAAATTGAATTTTGAAGCCATCTTAGGACTGGGATGGACACTGATTTTATGGATCGTCGCATATATGGTCTTTGTATTTTTGGTGGTCTACATATTAAACCGATATTTGCCAGTCGGATCAAAACTTGCAGCACTGATTGGTGTGGGATCGAGTGTATGTGGCGCTGCTGCCGTTATTGCTCTTGCTCCAACCATTGAAGCTGATGAGGAGGACGCCATCATTGCAGTTTCAATCGTCAGTTTTCTAGGTGCGGTTGGAGTTATTGTGTATTCACTGGTTGCGAGTATGGTGTCCATATCGGATGTAAGGTTTGGTGTATGGTCCGGAATGACACTTCATGGCGTAGCTCACGCTCTTGCCGGTGCGTTCTCAAGAGGGACTTTATCCGGTGAAATAGGTACCTTTGTGAAAATGACACGCGTTCTGATGTTGGTTCCAGTATCTCTAGCGCTCAGTTTGGCTTTTAGCAAACATGTTAATACCACGAAAAGAGCCAAAGTACCGAATTATGTGTGGTTGTTTATACTGATGGGTATTTTGAATGCAACTGGCATTGTTCCAGGGGTTATAGTGGTGGTGGCTAAGGAACTTAGCAATGTGTTTATTCTTATGGCCATGACTGCGATGGGACTTGGCGTCAATTTCAAAGATATCAAAGACAAAGGTGTGAGGGCGATCTTATTTGGAACCATACTGTTCACAATAACCAGTTCAGTTGCATTTTTGTTGATTTCAAAAGGGTTGATGGTATGAGCTATTATAAGTACAGTCAATATCTAAGAAATATATATGGAGAAAAAGTTTATAAAATACCTGTCAATCTACCTGGTACATGCCCGAATCGGGACGGCACCATAGGGACCGGCGGGTGTGTTTTTTGTGGAGCGATCGGAGCTGGATTTGAGTCGCAGTCCAATATACTTTCTGTGAGGACACAACTAGAAAACAATATTGCCTATATCGGGCCGAAATATAAAGCTAAAAAGTACATTGCCTATTTTCAGAACTATACTGGCACATACCTACCGATTGAATTGTTTAAGAAAGCGATCAGAGAAGCTTTACTGGAAAACGTTGTAGGCATCACCATTTCCACAAGGCCTGATTGGATCCCGAAGCCGTATCTTGATTTTTTAGAGGAAATACAAAGAGAAGGCATAGCGATTGAAATCGAACTGGGACTGCAATCCATCAACATCAACACACTATTAACCATAAACCGTGGTCATGGAGTGGCCGAATTCGTAAGTGCGGTGATGACCATCAAAAAATATGGATTTACAATTTGCACACACCTTATTGGGAATTTACCTTGGGATACAGAACATGATTTTTATGAGGCAGGCAGGTTGTTATCGGTGCTTGGCATCGATAGTGTCAAAATTCATTCGTTATACATTTTAGAAAACACAGAATTGGGTAAATGGTATAATGAGGACCACTTTGATGTGTTACCTTCAGATGCCTATATTGACCGGGTCATTCATTTTCTCAGAATCATCCGACCGGACATGTCTGTCCAAAGACTATTTGCTAGAGCCCCTAAAGAGGAAACTCTCTTTTGCAACTGGAGCATGAGTTGGCGCAAACTTCAAAATATATTGGAAGCACGTATGAAAGAAAATGGATATCACCAGGGGGACTTATATTCACATACCGGAGGTTATTTATGAAGGTCATCAGAGAGTGGAAGACAATGCTAATACCCTATGAACAGGCTGTAGAGGAGTTAAAGGTCAAATTCAAGGCGATTCGCAACCAGTATAGGGAACTCAATGAGTATTCGCCTATAGAATTTGTCACAGGTCGTGTAAAAAAAATTTCCAGTATTATTGAAAAAGCAGAGAGAAGAAACATAGCTCTTGAAAATATAGAGGAAGAAATGGAGGACATCGCCGGTCTCAGGATTATGTGTCAATTCATTGATGACATATACGAGGTTGTCAACTTGATCTATGAGAGAAGCGGAAAAGATTTTACTGTCCTTTATGAAAAAGATTATATCAAAAGCCCGAAGGAAAGCGGCTATAAAAGTTATCACATTATCATCAAATATCCTGTGCAGACCGCACTGGGTACAAAAGAGATACTGGTTGAATTTCAAATAAGGACGCTCGCGATGAATTTCTGGGCCATTATAGAGCATTCCTTGAGTTATAAATACAAAACTCAGATGCCTGATGAAATCAGGGAACGTCTAAAGAATTCTGCACTGGCTGCAACAAGACTCGATGAGGAAATGACTGAAATCAGCAAGGAAGTCAGAAATGCGCAGTTGATGTTCGAAGAACGTTCCAATACAGTTCGAGATATCATCACGAATATTCAACTTTTGTTCTCACAAGGCAAGGAAACCGAGGCTATGGATTTTCAAAAGCGGTTTGACAGCATCAAAAATGAGGACAACATGTTTGAATTTGAACTTTTATTAAGTGAAATCAAGCACGAATTGCCGAGATTCAACCTCTTTGAAAAAGGCAATCTCATATGAAACCTTTTGAAAACAGTCTTTATCTGAAAAGATTGAGACAAGCCATTGATCAGTTTAAGCTGATTGAACGGGGAGATCGGATTCTGGTTGGGGTCTCAGGTGGAAAGGACAGTACGCTTCTTTTTCATGGACTCACTGAACTGAGCAAACTAAGAGATTATGATTTCACCATATCGGGATTGACTGTCAATCATGGGATGCTTGGAAATCTCGATGAATATTTAGGGTATTGTGAAGAAAATGGACTGGATCTTATGGTCCACCATGAGGATTATGCAAAAGATTTATCCCATGACAACTCTTATTCTCCTTGTTATACCTGTTCGAGACTTCGCAAGGGCATCATCAAAAGGATTGCGATAGATCAGGGGTATAACAAAATCGCTTATGGTCATACTAAGGACGATGTTGTTGAAACATTTTTAATGAACATCATCAAACATGGTAAGCTTGCAGGAATCCCAGCTATTTCTAAAGATCCCTTGAGTGATCTCATTTTGATTAGACCACTGGTTTTGATTGATGAAAAGACGATTATCAAAGCCGTTGACCTACTTGGTTTTCCACTGATGAAAGACTTGTGTCAGTTTGCTAAAGGACGTGTTCGACATGACGCGGAAACTTTGATCGATCAAATTGAATTGACACATCCTGAATTTTCGGATAAAGTGATACAAGCATTACAAAATGTAGACACAAATAGATTGATATAGTAAGTGGTGAATGATGGCTTTATATGTAATCGGCGATTTGCACCTCAGCTTTGGAACCAATAAACCCATGGATATTTTCGGGGAAGTCTGGGTGGATCATTATGAAAAAATCAAAATGGACTGGATCAGTCGAGTGACTGAAAGTGACACGGTCATTTTGACCGGTGACAGCTCTTGGGCTATGACATTTGACGATGCGAAAGAAGATCTTAAGTGGATTAATGAATTGCCCGGTCACAAAATTCTCTTCAAAGGCAATCATGACTACTGGTGGGTATCAAAAGCCAAGATGGCTGGATACTATTCAAATATTGAGTTTGTCCATAATGCCTTCGCAGTTTATGAAGGTATGGCAATTTGCGGTAGCAGAGGGTGGTTATGCCCTAATGAGGTCGTATTTACTGAAAATGATGACAAAGTATATAAACGAGAAGCCTTGCGTCTTGAAAATTCAATTTTGATGGCAAAAAAAGCGGGGTATGAAAAAATAGTCGGTGTATTACATTTTCCTCCGACCAATGACAAAAAAGAACCCTCCAGATTCACCGAAATCTTTGAAAAATACGGTGTTAAAGAAGTGGTTTATGGACATATCCATTCAAAACAAAACTACAAATATGGTATAAACGGTTTATATGGTGGTGTGAATTATCATTTGACTTCATGTGATTATTTGGATTTCAAATTGTTTGAATGGTTTTAGAAAGGTGTAGGATTTGAAGGGAAAAGATATTGGGGTTTTAGTATCAAAGCGACTTGCATTGATCGATCAGCTAGAAAAGGGAAAGTTGACCAAAGAGTCGTTCATCAACGAAAATTATCGAATGCTGGAAACTTATGGTAAGGTGTCATTTGATATTGACAGTGTTGACGAAGGTGTTCTCAAGTACCATTATTTCAATACTATGGCCAAGAAGCTGATGCTTGAGGCGGATGCGATTGAGTATCGTGAACCTTCGAAGTATTTTCAACTCAAAAACCAAGCATATGATTATTATGTGAAAAAAGATCGCATTACGCTTAAATTACTGGATTTGGTCGATTGTAGGGCAGTTAGCGCCTACTACATCAATATGAATTCCAGACAGCTTGAAGGTGCGATTTATGAAATTGATTTCATCGATTACGACCGTGTCATATTGCATTCGAAAGACCGCAAAATATTGCACAAACTGAGATCTTCAGGTTGTTTTATAGAAGAAAAGCTTGAATCCAAAGTCAAAGCTTACGTCAACACTAAAGTTTATTGATGAAAAGGAGGTACGGACATGATTGAAATGATTCAAATTAAGACGGGGATGACCTATACACTTCAGAAGAGAGTGACAGAATCGGATACTTCACTTAACTATGGAAGTGGAAAAATCGAAAATCTGCTTGCGACACCGAGACTGGTGGCACTGATGATTGAAGCCAGTTCCCTATTGATTGATCCGCTTTTGCCTGAAGGTTTTGTTTCTGTGGGCAGACATGTGGAAGTTGATCATTTTAAAGCGACGTGCCTTGGCGCTACAGTCACTGTAGAAGTAAGGGTGGAATATGCCCAGTCCGGTAAAGTAATCATCGCTATGAATGCGTATGACGAACATGGAAAAATTGGTGAAGGCAAACACAGCAGAATGGTAGTCAATTATAGAAAATTGCTTGAAAAAGCATCAGAACGAGATATGGACACACATAAGGACTAGATATGATAAATTTAAAAGACATTAAAGCGATAATATTTGACCTTGATGGTACACTCGTGGATTCGATGTGGATTTGGAAACAAATCGACATCGATTTTCTTGAAAAGAGAGGCATAATACTGCCTGAGGATCTACAAAAGGAAATTGAAGGGAAAAGTTTTACTGAAACAGCACAGTATTTCATCAAACGTTTTGAACTTTTGGAATGTATAGAAGAGATTCAAAGTGAATGGAACGAAATGGCAAGACAGTTCTATGCTGAGCGAATTCCCCTTAAAGCTGGTGTGAAACAACTCCTCATCAATGCCAAACTTCACGGAATCAAGATGGGCATTGGAACCAGCAATTCAAGAGAACTCTTATTGGAAGTCATAAGGGCACATCAAATTGAAGATTTCTTTGGAACCATTAGAACGTCTTGTGAAGTGGATCGAGGGAAACCTTTTCCCGATATATTCTTAAAAGTAGCGGAGGATTTGGGTGTTTTGCCAAGTGAATGTTTGGTCTTCGAAGATACCCACGCTGGTGTTTTGGCGGCAAAAAACGCCGGCATGAAGGCGGTCGCCATCTATGATGAGCTTTCCGAACCTTACACCGACGCCATAAAAGATATAGCAGATCATTATATTGAGGACTTTATGGTGTTTGAGCCAATTTTTTAAGTCTTGGATAGATTTTAATTTCTTCATCAAGCAAAAGCTTGATGAAGTTTTCTTTTTCCAGGGGATGTGAATAATAGTAACCCTGGACATAATTGATATCACCTGAACTTAGAATGCCTGTCTGCTCCAATGATTCAATGTTTTTGACGATGATCTGAATATCAAGCGTCTTGATGATTTCAAGTAAGGGAGCCACGATAGCAGTGCTTTCGGAAAACATCAATCGGTCAATTTTTATGAAATCCACAGACATTTTTTTCAAATGATTGAGTGAAATGAATTCTGCTCCGAAGTCGTCCACGATCAATCGAAAACCCATAGTTTTAAGGATGTTGAGCTGGTTGAAAATACTTTCATAATTGGATTCGATTGTAGTTTCAGTGATTTCTAGACAAATGGAGGATGGATCTGCTTTCGTCTCGTTCAGAACGGACTTGATTTCATCAATCAAATGAGGATTTGAAAGATCGTTCATGGATAAGTTGAAAGTAGTCAAAATTAGGTTTTCCGATGAAAAAAGTGTGTTGCTCATATCACAAACCGTCTTAAAGACTGTTAAGTTGAGTGCAGATGTCATTCCAAGTTCTTTAGCGAGTTGCAACATTTTTTGAGGAGGTAGATAACCAGTTGAACCTTCGAGGTAAATCGTGGTTTCTACAAGTGCGATTTTTCCTGATGCTCTGTTGAATATAGGTTGATATTTGAAATTCAGAGACTTGCCTACAAGCGCATTGTTTAATTCCTGCTTCAGAATGGCGCGATCATCACTCTCTGAATCTTTATCCTCTTTGAAAAAAGCATATCCGTTTTCACCAGTGCTTTTGACTTGATACATCGCCATATCTGCGCTGCCAATGATCTCATCAAATGAATTGCCGTGAAGGGGTATAAGCGCTATGCCCATGCTGAATTTGAGTATAAATTCGTTGTTTTGGACGGCTAGTGGTTTTTTGAAGTCATCCACTAATTTTTTTGCAAGGAATTCGACCGAGTCCACATCGACAACTGAATCGAGTATAGCTACGAATTCGTCACTGCCAAAGCGATAGACTTTTCCGTATTCTTCAAGAGATTTGTTGAGATGTGCGGCGATGATAAATAAGAGTTCATCTCCAATATTATGACCATAATGGTCATTGATTTGCTTGAAATTGTCAAAATCTATGAAAAACATTGCCCCTTGGATCAAACTCATCGAGTGAGTATTCAGTAATTGCTCAAGATCGATTTTGAGAGAAAGCCGATTCGGGAGCCTTGTCAGATCATCAAAATAGGCATAATGCTCTATCCTTTCTTGATTAGATAGTAGTAATGATTGCTGTTCCTTAAGTCGAATGGACGTATTTTCGAGATTCCTATTTTCGATTAATAGGGATTCTTCAGATTGAATACGCTGCAAATAAAGATAATTAAGCTCTTCAAATTGAAACTTAATCTGTTTTTGGTTTTTTCTATTTTGCCTTATGTAATAAAACAAAAAAATAAGCACAATAACAAGTGCACTGGACAGTACTTCCAGAATGATATTAATATCCATAACCCCCGTACCCCTATCTCGATTCGTCAGTTTAGTAGATGCAAATCTATCTTTAAGATTTACCCGAATCAGATGAAATCAATCAGTGAATTTGATATAATGAAATGCACTTATGATAATAGAAAGAGGTTGACTGTGAAAAAAGGAGAATTATTAGAACTTGTAATTGAATATAACAAGTATCCAAACGTTGGCGTAGGCTCAATTGATGGAAAACGTATACATGTCAAGAATGCCATAGAAGGTCAGAAAATCAGCGCGCGTTACCAGAAGTCGAGGGGTGGTCGTTATGAGGCAAAACTTGTGGAAGTACTTGAAAGAAGTCCAATAGAGAAAGATTCATTTTGTGAACATTTCAACGATTGCGGCGGCTGCATGCTTCAAACTTTTGATTATGATGGACAGAAAAATCTGAAACTCAAAATGGTACAAAATCTTTTTGAAGAAGCTGGATTTGATGTACCACTAACTGAGGTGATCTCAAGCCCGGAAGCTTTTGAATATAGGAACAAAATGGAGTTTTCGTTCGGGGATGCCTATAAAGGTGGTCCATTAACTCTTGGTATGCATAAAAAAGGCCGCCACAACGATGTGGTCACAGTGGATCAGTGTCATTTGGCGGATGAGGATTATAGAACAATTCTAAGAGGCTTGCTTGATTATTTTGTCAAAATTGATGCTCCAAAATACAACAAACACATCCACGAGGGGTTTCTGAAACATCTGGTAGTTCGAAAGGGAAAGACCACAGGTGAAATTATGGTAGCCCTTTCAGCGACGACTCAGGTGCCTTTTGATGGCAAAGAGTTCGTGGATGTCCTTAAGAACATGACATTTAAAGGGACACTGGAAAGCGTCTTGTATGTAAAAAATGATGGACTTGGAGATGTGGTTTCAGGAGAAATCGAAGTGCTATATGGAAGAGACTATATCCTGGATAGTGTCATGGGGCTGAACTTTAAGATCAACCTCTATTCTTTCTTCCAGACCAACACTCTTGGTGCCAATCTTCTGTATGATACTGCGATAAACATGATTCCTGATATGGACGATAAAATTTGTTTCGATCTTTTCAGTGGTACTGGAACCATCGGACAAATCATGGCTCAAAAGGCTAAAAAAGTCATCGGCATAGAAATCGTGAAGGATGCGGTTGAAGCTGCGCGTGAAAATGCAACTTTAAATGGGATCGACAATTGTACTTTCCTTTGTGGAGATGTATTTGATGTGCTCTCAGGACTCACGGAAAGCCCGGATGTCATCGTGGTTGATCCCCCAAGAAATGGCATAGGTGAAAAGACGGTCATCAAGGTCGCTTCGTATAATATCCCTGAAATTGTGTATGTGTCATGCAACCCAAAAACTTTGATGGAAGACCTTGCGGTTTTTGAGAAGCAAGGGTATGCTGTGACGAAGATGGTACTTGTGGATATGTTTCCTTGGACGGGGCATGT
>JAGXHV010000066.1 GCA_024636005.1 Bacillota bacterium | reverse complement strand
TGGTCATTTTGGACTCGCCAGTCTTGCATCCTCCAAGAGTTTTACACTCCTCAAGTAACTTTGGTCCAGCAGCTTTATGTATTGCTCCATCGACACCACCGCCCCCTAGAAGTGAATGGTTGGCAGCGTTTACTATCGCATTGGTATTTAATTCAGTGATGTCTGCTCTTATGATTTCAAAAGGCATGTTTTCATCTCCTTCATATTTACATTTAGATTTCAAATATATTGTACCATATCGCAATGAAAAACACCCCGACTTATGTCGAGGTGTCAGGAGGATTCAAATCCTTAAAGATTATTGGCTTCAAGGCTCTTTTTATAGTAATTCGTATGAGTATAGATCGCTTCTTTAAGTGGATTCTTTCTATACTTTGCCATTGTTTGGACCATATACGCGAAGACACCTAAATTGAACAAGAAAGCAATAACACTGATCCCCATAAGCAAACTCACATTGTATGTCGGTAATATTTTAAAATATGACGCACTCTGGAAATCCACCGACAATGAGAACATGGCATAGATGGAAAGAATTTGTGCTCTGTGTTGAAGCCATGCGCCTCTTTTGAATACCACCTCAGCGATTAAAGCCACAAGTAAAATTCCGAATCCTGCATACATAGATCTTGTTGAAATACAGTTATAGACATATGCGAAATTCCAAAGGGTATAACCGATGATGTACATCCAGGTCATGTCTGGCCAAATCATATCTCTCGTCTTATCCCTAGATACCTGAATACTGGCAAACCCTGTCAATGTCACTATGCACAGAATGCCTGCAATCGCATTGAAAATGTTCCAGTATCCACCAAGAATCAATATTCCTCCTGCATCAACGGTTAACGTCTTAACTGTGGCAAACACTTGAAACTCTCTGTAGACCGCCTCTGCAATATTAAGTGATAAAATTGTAACCGGAAAGATCGCTGCAAATTTTTTATCCCCCAGTTTGGTGAATCGAATCAGCATGAATCCATAAACACCGATTAAGGCCGAAACGACTTTTACCCATCCAAACCAGGTTTTTCCTGTCGGTGACCCTAATATCCCCAGATACACCCCCAATGCTAGAACAACTGGAAGCACACAAAAAACCACAATCGATATCTTCTTAGATCTTCTTGTTATTTCATTAACAAATAACAACGCACCCATAAACACAATCAGCGCAACCAAACTTCCTAAGGTCAACCCTTCAAATAAAAACCCCATTATAAGCCCCCTCATAATAATTATTAACTTTCAAACCTACTGGTATTTCAATAGGCTACGACCTCTTTAATATTGAATTCCTGCCCAGAAATCAAGCTGAAGTCTTCAGCTTGACACTTAGGGCAAATCTTACGGTGTTCGATTATATTGAAAACTTCATGGCACGATCGACATTCACCAGTGGCAGGAATGGTTATAATCTCCAGTTTTGTATCCTCATAAGCCGTTTCACTGATCGCCGCAGGATAACACGATTCAATGAATCTCGGAATGGCTTGAGACAACTCTCCAATTTCCAAAATGATCTTATCGACTTTAATGAGATTGTTTTCAACTGCAAAAGCGTCGACTATTTTAATTACTTCGTAAACAATACCGAGTTCATGCATTATCTGGTCTCCTTAAATGGATTCACTTTGTTCAAAGTAATTTTTGCTTTTCGGCTTATCACATTTTTGAGGACTGCTTTTGGCAAGTCATCAATTTCGTACCCCTTCTCATCATAGACTCGTTCCAGCGAGATTGCTTCGAACTTACATCTTAAAGTACAGGCTCCACAACCAACACATAGATACTCATCTGACTTTGTAGCACCACATCCGAGACATCTCTCAGTTTCTTTTTGAATCTGTTCTTCTGTTAAAACGCCTCTTAAATCTTTAAAAGTCGTTTTTGAAACATTTCCATCAATATGCTGAGTTCTTTGTCTTTCAGTACCATCATAGTCGATTATATCCTCAAGGTTATCTTTATCAAGCATCTTATAAGAATGATTGTCTCTACCAAAAAGTAAGGATTGACCATTTTGTACAAATCTATGAATAGAAACTGCCGCTTCCTTACCCGCAGCTATGGCATCAATAGCAAGTTTAGGGCCACTGGCTACATCCCCACCTGAAAATATGTCATCCTTTGAAGATTGAAGAGTGATTGGATGAACTTCAATGGTATTTCTTTTAGTCAAATTGACAAGTTCCCCTTGAAATAGATCTGCATATTCAAATGTTTGTCCAACAGATAAAAGCACATAATCACACTCTACTGTCCTACGATCGGACTCATCGAACTGAGGACTGAATCGCCCTTCAGAATCGAAAGTTGATATGCAGCGTTTAAATTCAATTCCCGTTACTTTACCTTCTTTAGTTATGATTTTAGTAGGTCCCCAAGAATTATGGATAGCAATTCCCTCACCTAGAGCTTCTTCAACTTCTTCTTTATGGGCTGGCATATTCTCTCTTGACTCAAGACAATACTGGTCTGTTTGAATCACATTATCAAGTCTGACCGAGCTTCTAGCAACATCAATTGCAACATTTCCACCACCGATGACAACCACTTTTCCATTTACTGTGGTTTTTTCAGCCAAATTTATTTTACGCAAAAACTCAACGCCACTAATAACCTGTTCAGCGCTTTCTCCTTCAAGGCCAAGTTTTCTCCCTGATTGAGCACCGATGGCCACGAAAAACGCATTAAAACCTTGATTTCTAAGTTCTTGAATGGAAATATCCTTTCCAATCTCAACTCCAGTCTTAAATGTAACACCCATGTCTCTGATTACATCGATTTCGGCTTCTAGAACATTTTTTTCCAGTCGATAAGATGGAATTCCAAGAGTCAGCATACCCCCTAACTTTTTCTCTTTTTCAAAGACTGTAACATCATAACCATCGATGGCAAGATCGTAGGCACACGTAAGACCAGATGGTCCAGAACCAATAATTGCAATCTTTTTATCACTATAATCATGTCTTTTTTCAGGCATGTATCTCGTCGCTTTTTCAATATCCTGCTCTGCAATGAATTTTTTGATGTCATCCACTGCTACCGCTTCGTCAATATCACCACGTGTGCAATCTTCTTCACATAGTCTTGGACATATGCGACCACATACCGCAGGAAGTGGATTGTGTTTCTTTATAAGTTCAAGTGCCTCAGTATATTTTCCTTGTGATGCCAATTTGATATAACCTTGTACAGGAATATGAGCAGGGCAATTTGTGATACAAGGTGCCGTTCCAGAATCTAATGTGTTTTTTCTATTGGTTCTGTAATCACTGTTCCATTTGTCTTCAGTCCATTCAGTATTACGAGGCGTTATTTTTGTGATGGTCTCATCTATTGGTGTATTGGAACACAACTTTTGTCCTAATCTTAAGGCGTTGGTCGGACAGACATCAATACACTCACCACATGCCACACATTTGGTTTCATCGACTACAGATTTATAATTTGATCTTACAATATCGTTGTTGAGGTATTCATTTGCCAATCTCATAGCATAACAGCCACAGCCACAACAGTTGCAAATGGCGTGGGTATGTCCGGGAGTGTCAAGATTCGGAACAGAATGCATAAGGCCGTTGTCTTCCGCTTTTCTTATGATTTCAAAAGCCTCTTCTTTTGTTATTTTACGGCCACGTCCAGTTTTAATATAGTACTCTGCGGCATGTCCAAGTTGAATGCACATTTCCTCTTTTAAGTGGCCACAACCTTCCCCCATTGCTTCTCTAGAGGTTCTACACGAGCAGTCCGAAACAGAAAATACATCCGATTCATTCAAGTGCTGTGAAATTTCTTCATAAGACACTTTTTTCGTGTTGCCATCTATAGATCTTTCAATTGGCAGAACGCGCATTGGACCACCACCGATTGGCATGATTCCAGCTGCCATTGGACCTTTTTTACTACCGAAAAAATAAAAAGCTTCTGCAACTTCAGGATGCTTCGCTACTATTTCTTTGTTGTTATTGATCAGTTCAAGGTGTCCAGGCACAAAAATATCTTGCCAATACTGATCGACACCATCTATAGTATTGACAAATGCAACTCCAGCCCAAGCAATATGCTCAAGAGCACTTTTGACTTGATCAATCGGCTCACCAGATGCTTTAGACACATCCTCGGCACTGAGTTTTTTACGAAATTCGAGGTGCATGGCAATTTTAGCCTGATAGGCATCAAGTAAAGGTTCGAGTGCATAGTACTCAGGTCCATATGGAATCGCTTCTCTACTGGAACCAGCCTTGGTTCTGCCAATCTTGTTAGCAATATCTAGAATCTCCTGTCTATAGGGTCTTCCGTCTACATCTGCCCAGGTCAAAGCAAAATTAAATCGCTTTGATGTGTTGAAATTTGTTTTTTCAGGTTGCTTTGCCATCTTTTATCTCCTCTTCATCTCTGTTTTGACCCAGTCTGTCCAGTGACTAAGGCCCTCACCTGTTTTTGCTGAAATTGGGAATATTTTTATGTCTTTATTCAACTTTCTGACTCTCTCTTCCAACACTTCCATATTGAAATCAAAATGTTCCATAACATCTATTTTATTGATGATGAGTGCGTCAACTTTTGCAAAAATCATAGGATATTTAAGTGGTTTGTCGTCCCCTTCAGGCACACTCAGTATAGCAATGTTCTTCATGGCACCAGTATCATAACCGACAGGACAGATCAAATTACCGATGTTCTCCAAAAACACAAGATCCAAATCTTCCACGCCAAGTTCATCAATACCCCTTCTCGCCATAGTCGCATCCAAATGACATAAGCCTCCTGTATGCATTTGAACGGCTTTAGCACCAGCATTCATTACGGTTCTTGCATCAACATCCGAATCAACATCAGCTTCTATTACGCCAATGTTCATTTCTCCTTTTAATGCTTTAATTGTACTGACGAGAGTGGATGTTTTACCACTCCCCGGTGAAGACATCACATTTATAAGATAAGCATTCTGTCTATTGAGTTCTTCTCTTGTTTCATTGGCCACTTTAACATTATCTTCATGGATATTTTTTTGGATTGAAAAAATCTTTAATTCATTCATAATTTGCCTCCTATTCATTCTTTCAGCTTGATTATAACAAGGTTAAAAATTCTCAACAACCAAGAAAAAATCTCAATAAAATCAAAACTTCTACTTTGTCAATGTGTTTACATCGTGTATAACTTAATGAACAACCTAATTGTCTGACATTTAAACAAAATCAAACAACCAATTGTCAACAGCAATCTAAAGTAAAATATTTTTCATCATGTCATGGATATGCCCTATAAGTTGAAGAAACACCGAAATTATGTTAAAATTTAGATAATATAACCTTGAGGGGGTGGCATATGCATCGTGATTTGAAATTCAATATCATATCTGAAGGCCAAAAGATGGGGATCAGTGCAACATGCGAAAAATACAATATCTCAAGAACCATTTACTATCGATGGCTTTCCAGATACAAAACCCTTGGAATCAAAGGTTTGGATGACATCGAGAAGAAGTTTTTACCCATCAATAAAACCAAACCTGAAATCGTTTCAACCATTCTGAGTCTGATTAGAAATCATCCGGATTATGGACCAAGAGCCATTAAATATCTTCTTGAAGAAGTCGGATATGACATCAGTGAATCTGCTGTTTATAATGTCATGAAACGAAATAATCTGACAACAAAGTCCATGAGAATCAAATATTCGACAAAAAAAGACAAAAAAATAACAAGGTCTTATCCTTGTTTCGATGATTTGAAAAGTGGTGAGTGTTGGCTTTTTTGGACAACACACTACGGGGATTATGAGTCGCTGGGAACAATTTATGAATATACCATATTTGATTATAAGAGTAGAGTTGCGTGTACCAGACTTTATAACACTTTATCGCCGGAATGTTTTGAAGATCTTTTAACTGCAGCTGCAATTCCAATTGCTCAAACATTGACATTCGATATTAAGCATTTATGTTTTTTTGAAGAGCATAGTATTAAAGGAAAACTGAAGGATTCATTTTTATCGAATATCAATAGCATTTTCCAAAACAATGGCTATGAAGTTACCATGCATTTATTGAAAGAAGAAGATCCTCTTACTCATCTTAAAGAGTTGAGAAAAAACCACACGCATAATTGCCTCTCATTTCTTATGCCGTTTATTCATAAAGACGTCTCTTTCAATTCACTCAAAATCCATTTGCAAAAACACGTCAGGGCATACAACCTAAACCATAAATCATTATACTCAGGTGAACTTTATACACCTGTGGAATACCATTTGAAATCAACAGGTACAGACTTGATACTACCCCTTTGGGCTTATATCGATCGAAAATATTGAAGGTGGAAAAATGAGAGTTGCCATAATTGGAGCAGGGTTCAGCGGCATGCTAACTGCATATATGATAGAAAAAAAGGGAATCGATGTCACAATATTCGAGAAACAAGAACATATAGGTGGACACTGTAGAACCCTTCTAGGTAAAGATAGTACCATTGAGCTCGGTACAGTTTTCTGCTTTTCAGAACACATCAAGGAGCTATTGTTGGAGCTTGATGTGGCTTACACCGAGCGATTTACATACAGAAATTTTTTAGATGAGCATTATTCAAAGGTGGAGCACTTGTCCAGAGAAAATGTGAGCGCGTTGACAGATGAGCTTATGAGATTGGAGCAAATTTTAAAAAAATATTCCACAGCATTAAACGACGTCAATTATGGCCAAATTCATGAACAATTGATGGTACCCCTTAGCGATTTCCTCAAAGACAATCAATTGGACCTGATCAGTGGGCTCCTTGCTCCTCACCTCTCATCTTTTGGTTTTGGAGATATTTGTGAGCTCCAGACCTATTACGCTTTCAATATCTTTAACATGGACACCATACACTCTTTTATTCGCGGGGATCGACTCTTGTTTGTCAATGAAGGACTTTCCGAAGTGATCAACAAACTGAGTCAAAACATTTCTGATATACGCTATTCCATTGAAGTTAAAAATATTGAAACCATTGGCAATCAAGTAAAGGTTGAGACAGAATATGGTTCTGATGTATTTGATAAAGTGCTCATCACAACCAAACTGCCAAAAGATGTGATCAAGGATGACTTGTACAATCAAGCCATGAAAAAAATAGATACAAATCCTTACATCACATGTGCATACGAAGTGGAGAACAAAAATATCGTCACAACTTATTACAAAGCCAACTTAGGTAAGAAGGAAAAAATTCAATTTTTCCACACCTTTAGGCAAAACAATAAGACTACATTGGTTGCGTACGCCTACGGGTCAGTTAGCAAGGAACTTGTAAACAACATCACCGCTGATATTGAGGCATCGGGGATCCGTGTCAAACATTTGATTACAGCAAAACAATGGTATATATTTCCCCACTTAAAAGAACAAAACCTGACACAAGATTTTTATAAAGAGATTCTCGAAAGACAACAAGTGAGCAACATTTGTCTTATTGGCTCACTGGTCTCGAGGCCTGCCATATCCAATCTATATGCATCTATCAAACAATTTGTTGCACAAACTTTCTGATACAACAAACCAAGCGATGCAGCTGAGTTCAACTGCATCGCTAATCAATTCTCGTTTTTCACACTCTCATACAGTTGACTTCCAACCTTTGAAATAGATCGAATCTCATCAGTCACAATCTCAGTGATCTCAGATTGCACATCCACTCTTGAAGCAATTTCCTCAAAGTGAGCAGCGTTCTCTTCGAGTATAGCTGCAATGCTTGCTATGGAGTCCTCAATTTTGGTGAATTCTAAATGAATCATGCGAATGAGACTTGACTCATCGCTCAGTTCTTTACTTGCAATGGAAAAATTCTCATCTACAAGTGAAAAATTTGTGTCAAGTTGCAGCATTGCGTCAACACCTTCATTCATAGCTTTTTTTCCAACTTCAGCTTTTTCAAGAGCAGACTGCGTCGCCTCCATAAGACCCGATGTGATTTGTCTGATATCATCTGCAAAAGAGCTGCTTTCTACAGACAACTTTCTAATTTCATCTGCAACAACTGAGAATCCTCTACCGTGTTCTCCTGCTCTAGCAGCCTCTATGGAGGCATTCAGAGCCAGCAAATTGGTTTGACTCGAAATGCTCACAATCCCGTCCAAATGAGTTTGTATCTCCTGCATTTTGCTCGATAACACTTTTATGGTTGCAAAACTATCATTCATAGTATCGTTCATCTTATATACGGACTCTGTCATGGATTTCATTGACTTTCCACTTTCACCAAATGCAGATTTAAGCTTCACAAAGACCAAATCGAGTTGTTGCATAATAGCATACGTCTTATCAACATTCTGCCCTGAAAACCCAACACTTGAATTGATTTCGGATACAGTGGAAGCCGCTTCATCCACACTTTGTGCAAGTTCTTTGATAGCCTGATTGATTACACTGTTTCCATCCTGATTTTCAATCATTTTACTTGTACAACTTGCAGTAGAATCCTTGAGATGTAAGGTGGATGCTTTGACTTCATCGAAAACCTGCTTGAGTTTACTTAAAGCCACTTCACTTTTTTCAGACTGACTTTGGGCGTCTTTGACAGTTTCTTGCCCCCATTTGCTTAACAACAAGAGTACCAGATACGCACTGAATACAGCACCCATTCGTGGTACAAACTCACCGAGCCCCATTCCGCTGTCCAGAAGAAGATTCGGATCCACTAAATACAATACTATGAGTACCGCATTGATAATCGCGCCTACAATGATCATGCGTTTATAGTTGAAATATAGCGCTTGCATGAGTAATGCTAAAATATAAATATTAAACATTCTCACAACACCACCATTTACAATGGAAAGTCCAAGCGATGCAAAGAAAGGTAGAAAAATCACAAATTCACTTTTGAATGTTAAAGATACTGGTAGCAAGTTAACTATAGTTGCGATAATTGCCGTCAGTAAAGTGGCCACAAGCGCTTTTACCCCATAATCTATTCCGCCATTGATATAAGCGGTCAAACTCAGAAAGAACGAAAAAAACCATATGAAACCTATATTTGCTGCTACAGCTCTTTTTAGATTGTAATTCATATTCGCTCGACCTCCACATATATAATAAATCTATTATACACCATTTATAAGTTTTTTTACATTATTTGTAATTTTATAACAATGTAAACACAATGCTAAAGTCCTCGACTCTACAATAAAAATCCCATTGCCTGTCTAGGAGGCAATGGGATTTTAAAAACTCAAAATTTCATTAGATCACTGATTTCGCCAAATCTCTTTTGGGTGAAAAATTAATTTGTGAGATCAATATGCCTGCTAGAATCAAAGCACACCCCACAATCCCTCTCGGACTCATACTTTCACTCAACAACAGCGCGCCGCCGATAGCTCCAAACACGGATTCCATACTTAAAATTATTGCAGCATGTGATGGTTTCGCATCCTTTTGGGCCACGACTTGAAGGGTGTATGCGACGCCTACCGATAAAAGTCCTCCATATAAGAGTGGAATCATACTTCCTGTAAGCCCTGCCACAGTAACCGTTTCAAACATCAATGCAGAGAACAGACTCAATATGGAGCATGTTGCAAATTGAATGCTGGATAGTTTAAGAGAATCAACTTCTTTCGCAAACTTGTCAATCGATAAAATATGAAGCGCCCAGAAAATTGCTGCAACAAGCACCAGCAAATCACCAAAAGCTATCGTGAAATCCTCGTTGACACTAAGCAAATATAACCCCGCCAATGCTACGAAAACTCCAACCCACGCATTTTTCCCGATTTTCTGTCTGAGAAAAATTCCAAAAAGTGGTACGAATACCATATAAAGACCAGTTATAAAGCCCGCGTTGCCCGCGGTTGTATAAGCCACCCCAATTTGTTGTAAAGTGGATGCTACAAACAACACTGCCCCAATGATCATACCTGGCAAAACAGTTTTTTTGAATGTAATTTTTTCCTGAGGGCTTTTTTTGCCGAAATAGTAAATCAAAGGCAACAAAGATAATGTTCCCAGTGCAAATCTTATACCATTGAATGTAAATGCACCAATATACTGAGCACCAATTCTCTGAGCCACAAATCCAAACCCCCAGATAGCTGCTGTTATAAGTAGCAATCCATTGGCTATCACTCTTTTATTCATAAGGACACCTCTGTAATTTTATATTCAAATCATATCATTTTCTATTGTATTTTTCATTGTATAAAATACAAATATTACATCTTTATTTTAGACTTTGTACATTATATACTTTCATGGCTATCGCCAATTGCTCGTAGAACCCACTGTCCATATCAAGAATTTCCTTAATCTTTTCCAGTCGGTACCTAACCGTGTTTTTGTGAATGAAAAGTTCATTTGCCGTTTCAATGATATTCCCATCTTTTTCGAAATAAATTACTGCAGTATTGAACAGTTCAGTGTTGTATTTCTCGTCATAATTTTTTATGGGAAGCGTCAGTCCTTCGTAGAACGAACGCATCCAGATGTCATCCTTATAGGGTAGGATCACACTGTAAAGACCAATGTCACTGAACTTCTTCAAATGTACGTTCATCACTTCTGATGTTGTT
>JAGXHV010000007.1 GCA_024636005.1 Bacillota bacterium | reverse complement strand
TTTCTACAGTTACACCCGCCCAATTACCTACATATTCAGTTTTGCCCGTAATAGCATTGAATAATGTCGTTTTTCCTGAATTGGGATTGCCGGCTAATGCAATTTTCATTTCTACCCCCTGAATGTGTTAATGATAATCATTCTCTTAATTAGACCTAAAAAAATGTCGTCATAAACGACATTTTAATTTTATTTTATTGTTCTGCCAAGATGATGTTCTTTGCCATGGTTTCATCGAGTGCATATCGACTATCTTTCACATTGATGACATAATTGCCAGCCAATATGGAAATCAAAGTGATTTCTTCACCTTCAAAACAGCCCAAGCTAAATAGAAATTTCTTGATTTTATCTTTTCCTTCTACTTTTAGAATGCTGCCTTTGAATCCGATTTTTGCTTTTGAGAGTACCATCTGATCACCTCTTGTCAATAATAAGTTCCTATAACGACATGTTCTCTTATTGATAAAGATTATCATACTCGACACAGGGAGTCAATGGCAAAGTCCATTTGTTAACACTTTTTTAATAATGATTATCATTCCAAACGATGTCATCCTATTAGTTTACTTCTCAGTAGTCGTTTTTATTAATGTTGCCCCCAAATGACATTTAATAACAGATCCCTACATAAAAAAGAAGCCAATCTGAGATGATTTCCAGAATGGCTTTCTTACAATTTTTAATTGATGTCAACCTTATCCCTTTGTTGCTGTGCCTTAAAGGTCTTCCAAGCGTGTAGTCCAAGAGATAATCCGATGACACCATATGCGATGAAGGTCCTAAAATATTCACCAACTTGTGCATTACCGAAAAGATTCTTTCCTGCCATAGGAGATACTATGAATAATGTGTGGAACAAAATTACACCTAAGAAAGCTTGACCTACTGTCGCTTTAGAAACTGATGCACCACCAATCAGTAATGCTGCTATTGCAAAAGTACTGATTTGCACGTGAGATCCGTATGTGTTGAGTGTTCCCAAATTCTGAAGAAAAATAATCTGACCCCAAGCAGCGAGAATAGTTGAAATCATGATGGAAAGTATTCTTCGTTTTTCAACATTGATACCAGAAACATGTGCGATATGTTTGTCTTGACCAACGGTTCTAAAATCATGTCCCATTTTAGTTTTAAATATAAGAACATTGAAAGCTCCAATCACTGCAATAAAAGCAAATGTGATCATTGGAATTTCAAAGAGCTTATACAGATTGACTGTACTTTGTAAAACTACTGCAACGACTATCGTTGAAAGACTAAGTCCCAAGTAAAAGAATAGTCGACTTCTCAAAACCTTGTTTTCGGATTTCTTAAATTTTTTGACCAAATATCCTGTTACAAGTGCTCCCAGAACACCGAAAATACCTAAAAACATCGGCAGCTTGATGGTCCATAAACTATCAAAAGCATACATGACGTTGTCCTTAAGGTCAATGGTGTTGACGATTCCCACTCCACCCGGAATCAAGAAATTCTCGTTACCTATAGGCAGCATGGTCCCTACGAGGAACAGAAACAACAGTTGATAAAGACCATTTGCAAAGAAACCCATGATCATCGATGTGATCATTTCTTGTCCAATCGTTTTATTGAGTACCCTACCCGTAATGTATCCAAATAAAGCCGCAAGCGGTGTGGAAAGTACGATACACAGCACTAATCCGCTAAATCCTGTCGCTCCGTAACTGATTGCGAATATCATAACGATTTGAGCAGCCATAGCGCCTATTGTGATTCCGAAGTTTAGTCCCATTCCAGCTATGACTGGGATGATTAGTGAAAGAACCAGAAATGAGTTTCTGCCTATTCTCGTCAATAATTCTTTTACGATGAACGGTAGTGGTTGTTCAGATGCTACTATACCGAATATACAAAGCAGGACAAAGACAATAGTCACTACATTTTTTACCAATAGGTTTTTGATTTTCCGACTCATTATTGTCCACCTCCCGCTTTGGTAAGTGCATATAAAATGATGCCATATTGAACAATTACCCGCATGACCTCGGAAAGATTACCTTGAGGGAAAATGACATTTGCAACAGGAAGTGCAACGAGGAGCAATCCTTGAAACACAAAAACACCTAGTAAAACATGGGTGATTTTCGCGTTATGAGCCGAAGCGCCGCCAAGCAATATTGCCGCAACTGCAGCAAATCCCATCATAAGTGGTGCTGTGTATAACTGGAAAAAACCATAGCTTTGTGCATAGACCAAAATTCCAATCGCTCCAAGTGCGGTAGATAAAACAGTGGCGATCATTCTACTCTTGTCCACATCGATACCTGAAGCTTTGGAAAACTTGTTGCTGCTTCCAGTAGCTCTGATTGCCATGCCTGTTTTGGTTCTGAGGAACAGAAAAACAAAAAGACACATCATAAAGAAGAACAGCAGTAGACCAGTTGGCACGGTCACACCAAAAATAGTGAACTGCATAAAGTTGTTGAGTACCTTCTCATAAAAATCCGTCAAGGCGATTGTGGTTCTGAGTCCATCACCGATTGGCCAACGAATAGCATCTGAATTAAATGGCATTACCAGCCATCCAATGCACATCAATGATACAATGGAAAATCCAACATATGTACCGACCATCATTTCTGAACCTTTGACCCTGTTCAAAAGTTTGCCATAAAAGTATCCTGCAATAATAGCAATCGGGATTGAACAGATCATTGCTACCAAAAATCCCATAATTCCAGTCATTTCAAGCTCGATGCTGATCAAACCTCCGAGAATTCCACAGATTATTCCAAGTGGCAATCCGAAATTCAGTCCTGTGCCCGAAAGTATTCCAGGAACCATTGCAAGAACCAATACACCGTTCATGCCCATTCTCACAAGATTGTCAGAAAGCAGTCTAGGCACATTGAGTTTTAAAAAATAAGCGGCAATATAAATCACGATTAACATTGTTACAATGACAAATCGTGGAATTCCAATGTTCTTGAGTGTTGATCTCAATTTATCCGACATTACATGACCTCCTTTGGAATATCTGTTTTACCAGACATCATGAGTCCATATTTTGCATCTGAATCATTTGGTTTCAAGATGCCAGCGAGTTTGCCTTCAGATATGATGGCAACACGGTCACAAATGGACCTGAGTTCACCCAGTTCACTGGAAGTCATAATGATTGTCATGTTTTTGTTGCGATTCAAATCAATCAGCGCATCTAACACCAATTTTTTTGCTCCAATATCTATACCTCTTGTCGGTTCCGATACAAGCAATATTTCAGGCTCAAGAGTGATCGCTCTTGCAAGACAAACCTTTTGCTGGTTGCCTCCACTCAGTCTTCTCGTTTTTTGATCCGGTCCTGTGCACCTGATATCAAACATTTTAATCATGTCATCAGCGTAATTTCTTATTGTTCCTAAATCAAGTTGTGTAAAGAACCCATACTTCTTTAGGAACCTGTCATTGACCTGTATGGATGTGACTGTAATATTGATATCAATCCCCTCATCCAGAAGCAGTCCAACTCCTTTTCTATCTTCTGAGACAAATGCAAGTTTACGTTTCAATGACTCAATGGGTTTGTTCAAATTAAGTATATCACCGTTAAACAGCAATTCTCCCGATGCTGGATATAATCCCATGATGCCATTGGCTATACCTATTTTCCCTTGACCTGCAAGGCCACCAATCCCCAGAATTTCTCCTCGATGAACATTCAAATCAATACCCTTGACGAGTTCACCTGGCATCCCGACTTTATAATTTTTCATGGACAAGATGACATCATTCATCTCCATCGTCCTATTTTCTTCACTGTTTTTTAAAGATTCGATTTTTCTTCCGACCATAAGTTCTGCGAGTTCTACTATGTTGGTATCGGATGTTTTCTTATTGGCGACAAGTGCTCCATCCCTGAGTATGGTCACTTGTTCAGTACATGATATTACTTCATCGAGCCTGTGTGTTATAAAAATGATGGATATTCCAGACTCCGTGATGATACGCATGGCTTTGATCAAGTTTTCGGCTTCGCTCTCAGTCAATACGGCAGTCGGTTCATCAAATACAAGCAGACGCACATTCCTTTTGTCAATTTCCCTGGCAATTTCAATAAATTGCATATAACCGACTGGTAGCCCTTCAACTTTTGTATATTCTTCGATCCCCACTTCAAGTTTGTCAAGGGCAATTCTTGCATCTGAGTTCATTTTCTTGACGTCCAGAGTCTTGAAATCTTTCCCTAATACCCTGCTGACCAAATTGTCTTTTAAGACCTCTCTATTCAATTTTATGTTCTCTGCCACTGAATAACCAGGAATCAACATGAATTCCTGATGGACCATTCCTATTCCGAGTTCCATCGCCTTTACTGGAGAAGAAATGTCCACACGTTCCCCTTCAAGAATTATCTCCCCACTGAATCCACCAGTGGAATGAATGACAGGCATTCCAAACAATATGTTCATCAGAGTGGACTTTCCAGCACCGTTTTCTCCGAGAAGAGATACGATTTGACCTTTCTCCACTTCAAAACTCACATCATTCAGAACTTGGTTTTCGCCATAATGCTTTGAGATGCCTTTTAGCTGTAAAAGGATTTCACCCAATTTCTTCACCCCTATTTCTTTGAAAAAGGTTGTCAGATTGACAACCTTTTCAGCAAATTTTTATGTCTTAGAATGTAATGTAATCGGATAACAGAAGGAGGAAATTGTCATAAGCAGTGCCACCCTCTTCAAGAGTTGTCAGCTTGATTTCAACACCTGCATACTCTGAGAACAATTTTTCCATGTAAGCCTTATCAACTTTTCCATCTGTTTTGCCTTGGTTGTATGCTATAGCATAATCAACACCGGATTGTACAAACATCATATTTACTGGAACCGGCCAAGTTGCAAATCTACCTGTACCGCCTTGTGTTGCTACTTTCTCTGAAATCTGAGCGATGATGTAATCCACGTCGCCTTGGTTTTCTTCAGGAATACTGATACCAAGTGCTCCCGGATAACCATGGTACGGTGATGGACAACATTGTTGAGCTACAATCGCACCATTTTCAAGTGAAGATTTGATGAGTGGCTCTTGCATTGAGCAGTTTGTTGAGAAGAAGTTTGTATTTTCGCCATATTCTTCGACTTTTCTAGGAATATCTTCCAAAATGAACTGTTGAGCACCAGGAACGCCTGCATCTCCAGTTGGATCTGGTGCGGTTGCATCTACAAATGTCATGCCTCTTGCTTCACACTCTTCTTTAAAGATGTCTCGTCTTGCAGCAAGAAGTGGATAAGACATATGTCTTGGGAAAGAATAGTGAACAAATGTTGTTGCGCCCATTTTAGCAGCTTGCTCTATGATTGAAACACCCATACCCAGTTCATCACCTTGCAATACAACATCTGCTTTTGGTGAAATCGTATCAGGAGCTTCTCCTGGAACTGCTGCAACAATAAGGATATCGTCTCTGATTTCTCTTACTTTGTCGATAGCCGCTGATGTACCTGGAACTGCCTGACAAATTACGATTGCTTTAACTTCAGGATCATTAGCGATACTGAGAATATTTGAAATTGTAGTTTCTTGCTCATCCATAAATTTGTCTGGATAAGTTTGAAGAATGACTTGATCACCATACATCAATTTTACTGCTTCTGCCGCACGGTATTCTTCTTCGCCTTGAGAAACCGTACCTGTTACAACACCAACTTTGAAGCCAAGTTCGACACCTTTTGTTCCAAGATCCATAGCAACATCTTCCTTGCTACCGCAACCCACTAAT
>JAGXHV010000065.1 GCA_024636005.1 Bacillota bacterium | reverse complement strand
TTTTAAAACAGGATTACCATGGCACCGAAGTAGTGAAGCCCATAGTGATTATTTTTATGATGAAGATTGGTGGACTCATGTCAATGAAGTCATTAGATTGAAACTTCTTGAACTCGGTTTTGACGATGAACTCTCGGTCGTTCTTTCTAGTCAGTTCAAAGAGGAATATCTTGACCTATCAAAGTGGCATTTGTATGAAGATACTTTGGATGCTCTGAAGCGATCCATAAGCGAGGGACATTCGAACGTAATTCTTTCCAATCATGTGCCTGAACTAAAAACAATAGTCAAATATTTGGGAATTGAAGGTTATTTCCAGACGATCATCACCTCTGCAGAAATCGGATATGACAAACCACATCCGGAAATCTATAAAGAAGCACTTAAACACGTGGAAAATGATTCAAACGTCTATATGATCGGAGACAGTTACAAAGCAGATGTTCTAGGTTCTAGATCAATGGGAATCGAGGCCATATGGGTAAGGCAGGAAAATACAATGGAATATAAAAAACATAGTGTTGGGTTAAATGGTATTTGGCAGTACATTGAAAGTCTCTAGAAAACACTTGAAACTTGAGTAGAATTGACATGATGAATTTATAACGTATAACAGGGTATAAATAAAAGCAATCACCAGACTGGAATGCACTAATGAAACAGAAATGATTGTAGAGGTGTTGTAAATTGAAAGAAGATCATGATTTAAGAAGTTTGTTAACCAATTATCATTTTAAAGAAAATTCAATTAAAAATAATACTTGGCGCATTGTTCTAATCTATGGCATCGTTGGATGTCTCTGGATTCTTTTTTCGGACATGCTACTTTTATACCTGGTAAAAGAGCCTGAATTGGTTTTGAGTCTTCAAACCTACAAGGGTTGGTTTTATGTGCTTTCGACGTCGTTATTGCTCTATTTTCTTGTTAAAGCCGGGTACGATGAAATATTCAACCTGACCAAGGCGCTCTATGAAAAAAACGAGGAATTGATCAGTTTTTCTGAAGAGTTGATTGCCAAAGATGATGAACTCAATGAAAAAATAATCAAATTGAATGAGACAATGAATCATTTGGAAGACCAAAAGCGATTCAAAGACGAAATTTTCAACACAACAAGTACTGTTGTCATGATTTGGAATCTAAACGGTGAACTCATTGAAACTAATAATCGCTTTTCAGAACTTTTCAAATTTGATAGCCACGAAGCGATTGGTCATAAATGGGATGAACTTTTACTTGAGGAAAAAGAGGGACACACAAGTGATGAAGTCCTTAAGAAACTTGGAGCAGACAACAAACTGGAAAGCTATGAGAATCATATAATTGCCAAAGATGGCAAAAGACTTAGCATGCTTTGGAACAAAAAAAGGATTCCAAACCCCAATACTGGAATTCCGATGGTTGTTTCTTTCGGTGTCGATATCACGGAAGAAAAAACCAAGGAGGCAAAAATCATTGAACTCGCCTATAAAGACAGATTGACCGGACTCGGCAATCGAGTGATGTTTGAACAGGATGTAGAAAAGAGGATTGAAGACCAGAAGGAGTTCGTGCTCTACTATTTAGATTTTGACAATTTCAAGAATTTGAATGACATATATGGGCATGAACTTGGAGATAGATTCCTAATGGACTTTGCCCATAGTGTTGCTGCCACATTTTCAGATATGGATATGTACAGATGGTGTGGAGATGAATTTCTCATGGTTGGGAATCAAATCTGTACTGAAGATATAAAATTTAGAATGTCAGAGTTGATGATTTTGACGGGTCAAAAGTGGCACATCGACCATATGGATTACTATCCATCCATTAGTGTAGGCATCACAGAATACCCAAAAGACGGTGTGAATCTCGGTGAACTCCTTATGAATGCTGATATGGCACTTCACAAAGCCAAAAAGAACGGCAAGGACACCTATGTTTTTTATAAGACTCAGTTCAGAAGCGAAGTGGAGCAAATCACTCAGGTGGAAAATCGAATTCAAAATGCTATTGAAGAATCACTATTCCATCTGCACTTTCAGCCAATCTATCAACTCGATAACCTAGGTGTGATTGGTTTTGAGGTGTTGCTTAGATTTGATACGGAACTCTTTAATATGACTACAGGAGAGCTTATCGCAATTGCGGAACAAACTGGTCAAATATCGGCCATAGATCGATGGGTAGTAAATCACAGTTTCGAATATATTAAAAGTCATATGATGAACACTGATCATATCGTATTCATCAATCTGTCCTCTAAGTCATTAGCATCCACGATAATTGTGGAATATATCAAGGCGCTTCTTTTCGAGACAGGAATCAATCCGGGACGCATTGAAATTGAACTGACGGAATATTCATTGATCAACAACTTTAAAAATACACTTGCAATCATCAATTCACTGAAAGATTTAGGAATCAAAATCTCACTGGATGACTTTGGAACACAGTACTCCTCTCTCAATTATTTGAGTAAGATTCCATTTGACACCCTTAAAATCGATAAATCATACATTGATCAAATCGTGAATAATACTTCGGAAAGAATCATTGTCGAAGCAATCATCAATCTCTCAAACAAACTTGGTGTCCAAACTATAGCTGAAGGTGTGGAAAGTAAAGAACAACTAAGTCTTTTGACCAAGATGGGCTGTCGTTACGCTCAGGGGTATCATCTAGACCGCCCGATGTCAGTTGAACATTTAATTCCTTATGGAGTTGTGCTACAAAATAAGAATAATAAAATATAGAACTATGCGCTGGAGGCTAATGAAATGAAATATAGAACTAATCCTAAGAACAACGACAGACTCTCGATTTTGGGGTTTGGATGTATGCGTTTTTCAAAAGACGAAAATGAAGTGGAAAAACAGATCATCTATGCCATTGAAAATGGTGTCAACTATTTTGACACAGCATATGCATACCCTAACAGTGAAGTGATATTAGGAAGAGTACTTGCTAAAGGGTACCGTGACAAAGTGAAAATCGCTACGAAATTGCCTCCTTTTTTGGTTAAGAAATATGAAGATCTCGATAAGATTTTTTATGAGGAATTGAGAAGACTTCAAACGGACCGAATCGATTATTATTTTATGCATATGCTTACAGATGTAAAAATTTGGAATCGTTTGGTCGACCTGGGGATTGAGGAGTGGATTGAAGAAAAAAAGCAAAAGGGTGAGATCATAAACATAGGTTTTTCTTATCATGGTGGCAGAGAAGAGTTTAAAAAACTAGTGGATAGTTATGAATGGGAATTTTGCATGATCCAGTACAATTATCTCGATGAGAACAATCAAGCGGGTAAAAGTGGTCTTGAGTATGCGTCAAGTAAAGGTTTGCCTGTGATGATCATGGAACCTCTCAGAGGAGGAAAGCTCGTCACGAATCTGCCAAAGGAAGTGTACAAAATTTGGGATAATGCCTATATCAAAAGGTCCCCCGCCGAATGGGCATTTAGGTGGATTTGGAATCACCCGGAAGTGACAGTCGTCCTATCGGGTATGAATTCACAGGAAATGGTGGAAGAAAATATTGGAGTCGCTAACACTTCGGAATCGAACTCATTTTCAGAAGCTGATTTCAAATTGTTTGAAGACGTCAAGAAAATATTAAATGAAAAGATAAATGTTCCATGTACGGGTTGCAATTACTGTATGCCGTGTCCTTTTGGAGTGGACATACCCACCTGTTTTTCAACGTATAATGATAGGGAAATCGAAGGCAAATTTGCTGCGATAGGAAAATATATCATGCAAACCAGCCTTAAGTCTGAAGCTAGCAACGCATCACTTTGCACCCAGTGTGGTGCTTGTGAGATTCATTGTCCCCAAAAGATTGCAATTAGGGTAGAGCTGAAGAATGTGACAAACAAAATGGAAGGGATTTATTACAAACCTGCCAGATTTCTAATCAAGAAATTTATGAAATTGTAAAAGCAATTATATATACGGAGGAAAGTTGATGTTCAATTATAACAATGCAGATAAAAAAAATAAAAGTTTTATGTATCAAAATCTTCAAAAAAGCAAAAGTTACAATAGTGATTTTTCAAATTCAAATTTCGATTATGTGTGTCTCAGAGGAGCGCATCTCAAATCATGCACTTTTGATGGTTGTACTTTTAGAGGTGCTGAATTCACAGGAACGAATTTGAAAGATAGCACGTTCAAGAATGCCATTTTCGAAAACACCGTCTTTGATGGTGCTAAACTTGAAGGTGTTGACTTTAGAGGAGCACAGTTCAAAAATTCGTTCTTCGTAGCCTCTCAGATGGATAATGTGAAATATTTGGATGTGGATCAACCGGGAATAAGAATCTACAGTGAAATGCCTGAAATTGAAATGGGTGAGGATCTTCGTTCAGCTATAGAAAAGCTGATGCAAAATGCTTTTGTAAAGAAATCCAGAGTACTTGATACAAAGGATAAAACGATGAATACCGTTAGTGTCATGATTCTCATTGATAGATTTGGAGAAGAGAGATTGGCAAAATCACTCGAACAGGTGGAGGAATATTTGGATAGAGATTTTTACACTCTCAGTTATATCATAAAAATTATAGATAAGATTTAATCCATTGCCCGATGAGAAATATTCATCGGGTTTTAATTTTGAGATATTTTTTTTATTTGTTTAATTTCATTATTATTATGGTATTAAAATAAATAGGCATTAAAACCTGATCCATCAATATATTCAAATGATATTCTATTATTGTGTGAATATCAAAACCAAGCAAAAGTTAAAAGGAGGAAAGTTGTTTATGAGGAACTTAAGGAAACTAAGTTTGCTTCTAGTTGCAGTGATGATCATTTCATCATTTTCCATGGGGGGATTCGCCGAGACCTATTATGTCAAAGATGGCGATGTACTTTGGAGAATTGCACAAAGTTTTGGAACGGATTATATGACACTCGCGAAATTCAACAATATCGCAAATCCAAACTTGATTTACATAGGCGATAAAATTGAAATTTCAGGTGAAGGTGAAGGAGACGGAGATGGAGACGGAGAAACGGTCGGATCCATGGATAAGATCACGATCCTCGGAACATCTGACTTGCACGGCAGAATCTATGCATATGAATATGCAGTGGATGATGTTGATGTAGATGCAGGGCTAGCAAAAGTTTCAACAATTGTAAAACAAGAAAGAGCTCTCAATCCTGATTTGTTACTTATGGATTTGGGCGATACATTACAAGACAATAGTGCTGACTTGTTCAATAGCTTGCCAGTACATCCAATGATTCAAGCTATGAATGATATCGGTTACGATACATGGACCATTGGAAATCATGAGTTCAATTTTGAAAAATCTTTTGTTGATAAGAACATAGCAGCTTTTAATGGTGCTGTTCTTGCTGCAAACATATACAAAGAGGGAACTACTGAAAGATTCGTAAAAGGTTACGAAATCTTTGATATTGGCGGCGTGAGAGTCGCAATAGTTGGATTGATGCCTCCACATGTTCCAGTGTGGGAAGCAAGTTCACCTAGCCATTTCGAAGGTCTTGAATTTACGAATATCGAAGAAGAAACAGCAAAAGTAGTTGCTGAACTCGAAGGCAAATATGATGTGCTTGTTGGCGCATTGCATCTTGGTCCTGAAGGCGAACATGACTTCATAGGCATTGATATGATTGCTGAAAAGTTCCCGCAGTTTGATGTCATCTTCGGAGGCCATGCCCACTCAAAATATGAAAACGAAATCAATGGCGTTAAATTAATCGAGCCAGGTTCATATGGCTGGGCTGTATCCAAAGCTGAAATTGAAATCGCCAAAACTGCCGATGGATACGACGTAGTTGCTGTTACTACTCAAAATCTTGAAACTAAAACAGTTCTAGAAGATCAAACTATACTTGACAAATATGCTTTTGTTCACGAGCAATCTGTTGCAGATGCTAACACAATAGTGGGTAAAGTGACTGCAGATTTTGTTGAAAGAGTAGATTATATCACTGGTGAATCAACGGTGACTACAATGCCAACAATCCAACTTGAAGATTCGGCATTGATCGATTTGATCAATGATGTACAGTTGTATTACACCGATGCTCAAATCAGCTCTGCTGCAGCATTCAAAAACGATATGAACCTACTTGAAGGCGATTTTAAAAAGAAAAATGCAGCTGATATTTACAAATATACCAATACTCTGATGGGTGTCAATATCACAGGTGAGAATCTTAAAGAGTACATGGAATGGTCAGCAAGTTACTACAACACTTATCAACCTGGTGATGTGACTATTTCATTTGATGAAAACATTAGAGGTTATAATTATGACATGTTTTCAGGGGTCGATTATGAAATCGATATTTCTGAAAAACCTGGCAACAGAATTAAAAACCTTACTTTAAATGGTGCACCTATTGTTGATACTGCGGTTTACAAACTCGCAGTGAACAACTATAGATTTGGTACTCTTATGAGTCTTGGACTCGTTACATCTGATGACATTTATTATGATTCTTATATAGAATTCCAAGATGCGGGTAGAATCAGAGAATTGATCGCCACTTACCTTGATACTGAAAAAGATGGTAACGCTACACCTTCAGTGGACAACAACTGGGAAATAATTGGCGCTGATTTGGACCACGAACTCAAAGACGAAATCTATCAAATGATTATTGATGGAGAAATTTCAATACCAACATCTGCTGATGGCAGAACACCAAATGTCAAATCAGTGAATGTTTACGATTTGATTAAACAAGGATTGTTCCCTGAGTACACACCACTCACAATCCTTCATACAAATGACATGCACGGTTTCTTCATAGAAGGTGATTATGATGGAATGGGCGCAGCCAAGATGGCAACTTTCTATAAAATGATGGAAGACATGAGCGACAATCTGTTGATCATGGATGCTGGGGACGCCTTACAAGGTCATAACCTAGTAACACTTTCAGAGGGTGAAGTTGGTACAAGAGTGCTGAACGCACTTGGATACGACGTCATGACTCTCGGAAATCACGAATTTGATTATGGTTCGGCTCAAACTGAGAAACTCGAGGGAATGCTTGATTTTCCAATGCTTGCAGCTAATGTAACAAAAGAAGACGGATCATTATTCGTAGATGATTATGAGATTTTCGTAGTAGACGGAATTACAGTTGGTGTGTTCGGTCTTGCCACACCAGAAACAACTTACAAATCACATCCAGACAATACAATTGGATTGACGTTTGAAGATATTTACGTAACAGGCGCTGAGATGGTTGCGACACTTGAAGCTATGAATGTCGATGTGGTCGTAGGCTTGGTTCACTTAGGCGACGAAGGTGGACTCACTAGTGAAAGTCTCGCGTTAGCAGTGGATGGCATTGATCTTCTTATTGATGGTCACTCGCATTCAATGTATAACAATGGCGTTATGATTGGTGACACATTGATCGTTTCAACAGGAGAGAAAACTAAAAATATTGGTGTTGTAGAATTTGCATTTAAAGGCGGCTCTATAGATTCAAAAGGTGCTTCACTTTTCACTAAAAATGAATCTTTAGAACTTATGGATGATGTTGCAATGACAGCACTCATAGCAGAACTCAAAGCTGCGAATGACATCATTACTGAAGAAGTCGTAGCAACTTCACCAGTTGTACTTAACGGTGAAAAACCTTCTGTAAGAACTGGAGAAACCAATCTTGGTAACTTGCTCACAGAAGCATTGCTTGATATTAGTGGTGCAGATGTAGCATTTACAAATGGTGGTGGCATCCGTTCATCCATCGATGCTGGTCCAGTGACCAAAGGTGAAGTCCTTACTGTTTTACCATATGGAAACACTGTTAGAGTCATTGAAGTGACTGGAGCGGATCTTGTTGCTGCAATGGAAAATGGAATTGATATGTATCCTGAAGCTAAAGGTGCTTTCCCTCATATCGCTGGAATGACCTTGAAGTTTGACTCCACTAAGCCTGCAGGCGAAAGAGTAGTTGAACTAAGGGTTGCTGGAGAACTTGTCGATCTCACAAAAACTTACTCCTTGGCTACCAATGACTTTATTGTAGCTGGCGGTGACGATTATACCATGTTCATCGGAAAAACAGTTATTGCAGAGTTTGGTGCAATGGATGAAGTCCTCATTGATTTCATGAACGAATCAGGATTTGATAAAGCAGTTGAAGATGGCAGAATTGAAGATGTGTCTGAAACTGTTGGAGCACTTGAATTCTTGATTGCCGCATAATTTAATAAGTTCAAAGGGGGCACTTAGGTGCCCTCTTTTATTTTAGGGCTCAAAAGCGTATAATTAATTATGAAAATAAAACGGAGGCTCCTAAATGCATCAGGATTTCAAAATAATTCATTTCACAAAAATCGTACATAAGGATGCAATTTTTAAATTTTATGAACCAATCAGAGTAGAAGGCTATTGTAAATTATGTCCAAACTACAACAAATTATGGTCTTGTCCACCTCATGGTTTCAATGCAGACACATATCTTGAATCATATGATTACGTTTTACTTGTTGGAGAAAAAATTGTCAGAAAAGATAAGTCGCAAGCAGAGACTTCAATGAACACCCATTTTCAGGAAGTAAGACGACAGCTCGGCGACCAGTTGATCAAACTTAGTGAATCAAATGATGTCGAAGTACTGATTGCTGGCAATTGTTATTTGTGTGAGGATTGTCTAAGGATAGAGGGTAAAAGTTGCAGATATGAAAATCGGATGAAATATTCCCTGGAATCCATTGGTTTTTTGGTGGGTGATATCGCCAGTGAACTGCTTGGAATCGAACTGGAATGGCCTGAATCTGGAAAAGAAGCCACATCTTTGATGACTGTGGGTGCAATTTTCGCCAAAGATGATATTCAGTTGAAATCAATGTTGGATCAATGGAGGTGAACAAATTGGATAAGGAACTCAAAGAAAAAGATCCTAAGGAACAGGAACTGATCAAAAAAATAGCATACCATGAAGCTTATAGCTTGGCATATAAAGTGCGTTTGGCTCAAAAATTACTATTTAGAGGTGCAAAAGTAGCGGGGAGTGCGGCAAGCAAAGGTGGAAAGCTTTTACAGAAAAAAATAGCTGAGCGCAAGGAAAAACCATAAAAACAGGAGGGTGTTTCATGAAATATACTGTTGATCCAAAAGTGTTTGAACTTAGGGAGGATATAAAATTTGGAATCATAATAGGAAAAGGTCTTCAAAACTCCGAAACTACTGATGAAGATGAATCCAGATTAAGAAGAGCAGAAGAACATATGCGAAGTTCTATTCAACAGGAGCATTTAAGAGAAGTGCGTAATGTGGCACTCTATAGAGAAGTGATGACAAAAGCTGGAATCAATCCCAATAAGTATCTGGTTTCAGTCGAGGCCATGTTCAAGCGGATTTTGAAAGGTGGTAATTTGCCAAAAATCAATGCACTTGTGGATCTGTGCAATGCTGTATCAGTAGAACAGGTCATTTCGCTAGGAGGACATGATCTTGACGATATCACACAGGACATGGAAGTGCGTTTCAGTAGAACTGAGGATCGGTTCTTGCCCTTTGGTGCAGAAGATTATGAACCTGTGGATGAGAATGAACTGGTATTTACAAGTGGTAATATCGTACAGACAAGAAAATGGGTATGGAGACAAAGTGAGCACGGGAAAATGACATTGAACAGTAGCAACATAGTCTTTCAATTGGTAGGATTCGGAGACGATTCATCATTTGATGACGCGATGAAGTCGATAGAAGCACTGGTTGTAGACCGATTCAAGGGGGATTTCAAGTCATTTGTTGTTGATGTTAACAACCAAAGCATTGAATTTTGATATGAAGACTGGACTTACAATAGGCAAATATGCTCCCCTTCACAAGGGACACCAGCATATTATTGAAAAAGCACTTGAAGAAATGGACGAATTGTTAGTTATTGTTTATGACGCCCCAAATTTCACAAATATCCCACTGGAGGTAAGAGCCGGATGGATTAGGAAGCTTTATCCGGGAGTCAGAGTGATTGAAGCTAAGGACGTTCCAAATGATGTGGGTTACACAGAAGAGATACAGCAAAAACATGAAAAATATATTCTTTCATTGGTGGAGGGCTTCAAAATTTCTGCTTTTTATTCCAGTGAAGCCTATGGCGAACGCATGAGTAGGGCTCTTGGTGCAATAAATAGGCTCGTGGACATTGACAGAAAAAATATCAGCATATCAGGAACCAAAATACGTCATGACCCTTATGGATGTCGCGACTATATTGACCCGATTGTATTTTTGGACTTGATTCGATATGATTATCATAAAACTGGAGGTTGAAATGAGGAACTATCTGGTTTTGTTATCATTGCAAATGTAGTGAGTTTCATTGCTGGTGGTTATATGATTACTCTGCTGCCGATTTAAGAAAGGTGGGTTTTATGAAGTATCTATCATGGTTCAATGTCATTCTTTTGATTTATTTGTTATCTTTTCCTCTGGCACTGGAACTCAATAAAAGAGTTTTCAGAGGAAAAAAGAAGAAGTTCAACAAAGCTTTGAAAATGGGAAGAAAAGTTCATCCTTATGTCGGAATAACATTGATTGTGACCGGACTGATCCACGGTTACAACAAACTTGGTGGCACCTTAAGCTTTCATACCGGTTCACTTCTTTTGCTCATTCTGATCATCAACGGATTCATAGGATTCTATTATAAGAAAAAACGCAATAAAAAACTCGCCACAACTCATAGAATCGTGGGGATGGCTGTCGCCGCCGCATTTTTATTGCATTATATCAATCCTTGGTTTTTTCAGTAAATTCAAGTATTTTTGAGTAATAATCCAGTTCCAGTATTTTGCTGGAATAATAAAATTTTTCATCCACAATAGTAGAAATTTCATTGTTTGTTTGAAATGCAGTGGGCATGAACTCATCTGTTCTTGAATTATAACGTCCTTGATCGGTTATATAACTCTTGTTGTAGAAAACGACCAGTGGATCTGCATTAGAAAAAATATCACGTCCCATTAAAAGTCTTGAATCGTACTTTACCCCAAGTAAATTGAGAAGAGTAGGCAAAATATCTAGACTTGAAGCTGGGGCATCAATTGATACAGGAATCATATTTTTGGTATAGAGTATAAAAGCATTTCTATAGAGCTCGAAATCACGCTCAATCTTACCACCGTTCAATTCTTCAATTTCCTCATAGGTAAGGGCATATGGGTAGTGATCCGAGCTTATTGCAATTAATGTCTCGTCAGCGAGTCCTGAATCCTCAAGGTACTCAAGAAGATATTGCACTCCACGGTCCAGTTCAATTTGTGTGGCCAAATAAGCTTTTACTGACTCTGAATAAGGCAAGTCGTCGACTAGAGCCTTATTTTTTTTTGCGATGAAATTACCGTTGAAAACATATCTCATATGACCACTCACAGTCATGTAATAAGCGTGAAAAGGAGTAATACCAGCGTAATCGGGTAGAGTGACACGCATCATTTCAAGATCGGATTTCGGCCACGTGTCGGTAAGTTCAAGCCCATTTCCAATGCCTTTATAGTCATAACCAAGGTTTGGGTGTGACAGTTCTCTGCCGTAATAATTATAAGTGTGATTATGATAAGCTTTGGTGGTGTAACCAAGATTTCGAAGTCGATTGCCCAGTGTGAAAGGGAGAGCATTGTCACTTGATAGCTTGAAGCTCCAAACACCACTCTTTGGAATCAATCCAGTTGTGGCGACATATTCGCCGTCAGTGGTGCTGACACCCCAGATCGGAGTATAAAAGTTTTTAAATAGATAACCTTCTTGTGTCATTTTATAAAGTGTGGGCGTCAGATGTTCATCAATTGCCAAATACGAAAATGACTCAGCAGTGATCACAATAAGATTGTATCCTTCATATATTCCAGTATACTCATTTTTTTCAGTTGGCTTTTGACCTTTAAAATAGTTGTGAAGAGCAATGATCTCTTGGCTGGTTTCATTTTCAATCAAAGCGTCAAAATCAATTTTAATTGCATTTTGATTGTCGTTGATTACAAACGATGTTATCTCATTTGTGGATTCAGTGGTCAGCTTTGGAGACCAATGGGTGAGATGTCTTTTAAGATCAAGTCTCATATAAGTCATCAGTCCGAGCTTACCTACCGAAAAGTCCGGATGGTTGGCGTGATAGTACATATTGTAAGCTGAATTTTCACTTCGGTTATCTTCATCAATTAGAGCCACTGCACTTAAGTGAATCAAAACTACAAACATAATAATTACAACCGAAATTTTAAGATTGCGGTGAATCTTGAATCTAAAAAGCTTCATAGCAATCATAAAAAAAATAAATGGGACAAATAAGAGTATTATTTCGGATATGTTCTCAATAATGCCAAAAAAGGCATGGTCAGCAAATTCAAAAGCTTGACCAGAATTTTCGACAGAATATGCAATGTAAAAGGTATTGAAAATACGATAATAGACGAGTTGGGAGGCGTATATGAATCCAACGATGAATAGTCCAATCGAATTGGCAATCCGATTGAATTTGGGCGATGAAGCACTAAATATAACTGATAGTGACAGAGCGAAAGTGCTTCCAAAAAGAAATGCATGGAGAGTGCCGGAAGAGAAGAATCGTCCGCTGTAAAAAAAACTAAAAAATATTTCAAAATAAAAAAAAGACAATATCCAGTATAAGTGAATTAGTAAGTTTCTATATTTCATAATAGTCATCTCCATATATCTTTTTACCCGAAACGACACTACTAAATCAACGGTTTGGACTATTGCATGTTTCATACCAAAAGTCAGAAAAATTATATTACTATTTTTTAATAGTTTTTCTCATATTTCTCCGAGGTAAAATGCAAGCGGTTGCGCACACATTGTATACAATATTCAAAAAATATAAAGTCAATAATTTCAGTATTTTCAGAATAATTAATTAATAATATGAATAAATTAGTTCAATTTTGTAAACAAGCTTTTAATTTTTTGTAACTTGAATTGATAAAACGCTATGTCTATAATTGACACAAGATTTGCAAGTAGCGAGTCGTTGAATTTCAATTATTTTAAAGGGGGATACACAAAGTGAAAAAACGTTTTCTAGTATTATTAAGTCTTATGTTGATTTTCTCACTGGTTGCAGTAGGTTGCGGTAGCAATGAAATAGAAACTCCTGTAGCTGAAGAACCAAGTGAAACACCATCTGAAACACCTGTGGATTCAGAACCATCAACTGAACCTGTTAAGGACACTTTGGTTGTTGGTCAAGGCGCTGATGCAAAATCACTTGATCCACATGCTACAAACGACCAACCATCTTCTAGAGTTTCAAAACAAATCTATGAGACTTTGGTCAATCAAAATGAAGCAATGGAACTGGAACCGGGTCTTGCTGAATCATGGACTCAAATCGATGAGTTGACTTATGAATTCAAACTCAAGCAAGGTGTTTTATTCCACAACGGTGAAGAGTTGAAGGCAAGTGATGTCAAATTCACTATCTTGAGAGCACTTGAATCATCTCACATCGGTCATATCGTTGGTCCTATAGATGGAGAGAAAATCGAAGTCATAGATGATTACACCATCAGAATTTCTACTAAAGATCCATTTGCACCATTGATTGCTCACTTCGCACATACTGCAATGGGCATCCTTAACGAAAAAGCGGTTACCGAAGCTGGTGAAGATTATGGTCAAAACCCAGTTGGTACAGGTCCTTTCAAATTTGTAAGCTGGGTCAATGGCGACAAAATTGATCTTGAGAGATTTGAGGAGTACCATGGAGAACCTGCAAAAGTAAAATATGTTACAATTAGAAACCTTTCTGACAACACAACAAGAACAATCGAACTCGAATCAGGCGGCGTTGATATCGCTTATGATATCCAACCATCTGACGTTGCTAGAGTTGAAGAAAATAGTGAATTGACTCTTCTTAGAGACATGAACCTATCAACAGCTTACGTTGGTTTTAACACTGAAAAAGCACCATACGACAATTTGCTTGTACGTCAAGCAATCAACTATGCACTTGATATGGACACCATCGTAGATGTTGTTTACGAAGGTGTTGGTGCTCCTTCAAATGGACCACTTGGTCCTAACGTATGGGCATCCAATCAAGATCTTGAGCAATATGGTTTCAACATTGAGAAAGCAAAAGAGCTCATGAAAGAAGCTGGTTATGAAAATGGATTCAAGACTACAATCTGGACCAATGACAACCAACAGAGAATGGACATTGCTGAAATCGCTCAAAACCAATTGAAAGAAATCGGAATTGAAGCTGAAGTTAAAGTTGTTGAGTGGGGTGCATACCTTGATGGAACTGCTAACGGCGAGCATGATATGTTCATCTTGGGTTGGGTTACAGTTACGGGTGATCCAGATTACGGCTTATACGCATTGTTCCACAGTTCACAAATGGGTGCTGCTGGTAACAGAACATTCTACTCAAATGACCGTGTAGATGAGTTGCTTGACGAAGCTCGTGTATCTGCGGATCCTGCTGTAAGAGAAGCGGCTTACAAAGAAGCTCAGAAAATCATTAGAGATGAAGCACCATGGATCTTCACATGGTCAGGTGAGAATGTTTCTGGAACGCGTGCGAACGTTAAAGGATTTAGCCAACATCCAGCTGGTCACCACAAGTTATCTGGAGTTTATTTCGAATAATCCACAAAGTTAAGACAGCGATTAAACACTTTATAGGGTCATACATTTATGACCCTATAATTGATGTTAGCGTATAAGGAGGGCAAACTATGCACAAGTATATACTCCGACGTCTTCTGCTATTGATTCCTGTAATGCTTGGTGTTTCTTTCATTGTATTCACAATGATGTATTTCACACCCGGAGATCCTGCGAGAATCATGCTTGGCGAGTCAGCACCGGAGGCAGATGTACAGAAGTTAAGAGACGATTTGGGGCTTAATGATCCGTTTTTTATCCAATATGGTAGATACGTGAAAAATGCTGTTGTCAATCAAGATATGGGACGTTCATACATTACGAAACGTCCAGTATTTGATGAGATAGCCGCAAGATTTCCAAACACATTAAAATTGGCTTCTATGGGAGTGCTCATCGCAGTGGTGATTGGAGTTCCCATAGGAATCATATCAGCAACTCGGCAGTATTCCCTTTTTGACAATATATCCATGGTAGTTGCACTAATTGGTGTATCCATGCCAAACTTTTGGCAAGGTCTGTTACTGATCATTTTATTTTCAATCAATTTGGCATGGTTGCCTTCATCAGGTTTTGATACTTGGAAGCATATGATCCTTCCAGCGGTCACTCTTGGAACGAGTTCAGCTGCAATCATCACACGTATGACGAGATCGAGCATGCTTGAAGTCGTAAGACAGGACTATATTCGTACAGCCAGAGCCAAAGGACAAAAAGAATCCGTAGTCATCAACCAGCATGCACTTAAAAACGCACTTATACCAGTTATTACAGTTATCGGACTTCAATTCGGTTATTTACTTGGTGGTGCGGTTCTTACAGAGTCTATATTTGGTATATCAGGTGTCGGGAGATTGATGGTGGACTCCATCAAATCAAGAGATATGCTTGTCGTTCAAGGTGGCGTATTGTTTATTGCAGTCACTTTCAGTATTGTGAATCTTGGCGTAGACATACTGTATTCATTCGTCGACCCTAGAATCAAGTCACAATATAAATAGGAGGGTGAACATATGTCTATTGATGTGAAAAAAAGAAAAAAAACGGGTCCATGGCGTGAAGTCTGGCGACGTCTTAAACAAAATAAATCTGCAATATTCGGACTAATCGTCATATTGACCTTGATCGTAGTTGCAATTTTCGCAGATCAGATTGCTCCATATGGCTACGATGATCAGAATTTAAGAGCACGTTTTCAAACTCCAAACGGTGATCACTGGTTTGGTACGGACAACTTCGGAAGAGACATCTTCAGCAGAATCATCTATGGCGCACAAATATCCTTGAAAGTCGGATTATTAGCTGTTGGTATAGCATTGATTGTTGGTGGAACTATGGGAGCCATCGCTGGTTTTTATGGGGGGAGACTTGACAATGGAATTATGAGATTTATCGATATACTCCTTGCGATTCCATCCATTCTACTTGCCATATCCATTGTGGCAGCCCTTGGACCCGAACTGCGGAATGTTATGATTGCGGTCGGTGTGGGTTCAATTCCCTCTTATGCGAGAATTGTCAGAGCATCAGTCCTCTCACTTAGGGATCAAGAATTCATAGAAGCCGCTAGGGCAGTAGGTGCAAGTGATACCAGACTGATACTCAAGCATATCATACCAAATTCTTTGGCACCACTTATAGTACAATCGACTATCGGTGTTGCCGGTGCAATTCTTGCAGCTGCCGGTTTAGGATTTATAGGACTGGGTATTCAACCTCCGCTTGCTGAGTGGGGTGCGATGCTCAACAGTGGTAGACAGTACATCAGAGATTATCCTCACATGACTGCATTCCCGGGACTGGCTATCATGGTGACCATATTCGCACTCAATTTACTTGGTGATGGTCTTAGAGATGCGCTGGATCCGAGACTGAAGAACTAGAATAGCGGGGAGGCTGTGAATCAAATGAAAAATAAAATGTTACTGGAAATAAAAGACCTTGCGATTCATTATATAACTGTAGATGGTATTGTTAAGGCCGTTCAGGATATGAATCTTGAAATCGCAGAAGGAGAGACTCTCGGACTGGTGGGTGAGACTGGAGCGGGTAAAACCACAACCGCTCTCGGTATTATGCAACTTGTTCCAAATCCTCCTGGAAAAATCATTTCAGGTGAAATTATTTTCGAAGGTGAAAACCTGATTGGAAAGTCACCAAATGAACTTAGAAAAATCAGAGGGAAACAGATATCAATGATTTTCCAGGATCCGATGACTTCACTCAATCCTGTTATGACTGTTGGAGATCAAATTGCAGAAGTTGTCAAATTGCATGAGAATGTCAATAATGCCGAAGCGGCTGAAAAAGCGAAACAAATGCTTTTGAAAGTTGGAATCCCTGCTGAAAGATCTAAAGAATATCCACACCAATTCAGCGGTGGTATGAGACAGCGTGTTGTCATCGCCATAGCGCTTGCATGTAATCCGAAATTATTGATAGCGGATGAACCTACAACAGCACTTGATGTTACAATACAGGCTCAAGTTCTTGAGCTTATGAAAAGTCTTAAGACAGAATTCAATACTTCAATGATCATGATTACACATGACCTAGGAATTGTTGCAGAAGTCTGCGACAAAGTTGCAATCATGTATGCCGGAAATGTCATTGAATATACGGATAAAGTGAATCTTTTCACCACACCGAAACATCCCTATACAATAGGACTGTTCAATTCTATTCCTGACATCGAAAGCGATGTGGAAAGATTGAATCCAATCAAAGGGTTGATGCCGGATCCGACAGATTTGCCTACGGGTTGTCCATTCCATCCGAGATGCAACAAAGCAATGCCAATTTGTTCAACTCGTGTTCCTGCTAACACAGAAGTTCAAACGGGCCATTTTGTTAAATGTCTGTTGTTTGAAGAGGGGGTCATCAAATGATGGGGGAGGTGAAAGGTTTGCAACCTGAAAGATTGCTTGAAGTAAAAAATCTGAAAAAATATTTCAACACAAAAAAAGGTTTGCTCCACGCAGTTGATGATGTCAACTTTTTTATCAACAAAGGTGAAACCCTTGGAGTTGTGGGGGAATCAGGGTGTGGTAAATCTACTACTGGTCGTGTGGTACTAAGACTTCTAGAGGCTACCGACGGTGAGATTATTTTTGAAGGAAAGAATATCAGAGATTACAATAAATCTGAAATGCGCAACATGAGAAAAGAGATGCAGATCGTTTTTCAAGATCCATTTGCATCCCTAAATCCAAGAATGAGTATTTCTGAGATTATTTCTGAGCCACTCATTGTGAACAAGGTCTTCAAAGATAAAGCAGATCGAATGAAACGTGTAAGGGAGTTGATGTCAACTGTAGGTCTTGCTGAACGACTGACAAACGCTTACCCTCATGAACTGGACGGTGGAAGACGTCAAAGAATTGGCATAGCTAGAGCGCTCGCTCTTAAGCCTAAATTCATTGTTCAAGACGAACCTGTGTCTGCTCTCGACGTTTCCATTCAAGCTCAAATTCTGAACCTTATGGATGATCTTCAAAAAGAATTTGATTTGACTTATATGTTTATTTCTCATGACCTCAGCGTAGTAAAACACGTAAGTGATAGAATCGCGGTCATGTATCTTGGAAAAATTGTGGAACTTGCAGATTACAACACGATGTTCAAGAACCCTCAACATCCGTATACACAAGCGCTATTATCAGCGATACCAGTACCGAGACTGGATGTTCACCGCGATCGTATCATACTCGAAGGTGATGTCCCAAGTCCGATTAATCCTCCTGAGGGATGTCGTTTTTACGGAAGATGCCGTTACAGACAGTCCAATTGTCTGAATGTGACACCAGAACTTAAAGAGATTGGTCCTGAAACATTCGTAGCATGTCATTACGCAGGCAATTTAAAGCCAGCAACCAACTAAAAAACAAGAGCGCGTCGCGCTCTTGTTTTTCGCGTAGGTAAGTTTCCGAAGGAAACTTATTAGCGTCTTAGTTTGTATCATCGTAAAGCCTGAACAAGAGCGCGCCGCTCTCTTGTTTTTTACTTCATATGTTGGTCGTATTCTGTTTTTGCTTTAGCTTCCTCAATCATATATCTATCTCGGATTAGACTTTGGTTGGCGTAAAAATTATTATGAACTTCATCTCTGACTGTTTCATCCTTGTCGTCTACGAATATGATAATTTTTTCCTGATCTAAATACTCTTCAAATTCTTCGGCTTCCTCTTTGCTGAATCCGAGTTTCATAATGGATCCAATCAATCCACCAATCGCTCCTCCTGCTACAAGACCCGTCAGGGTTACGGCAATAGGACCGGCAGCCAGAAATGGACCAACACCTGGAATTGCAACAAGTCCAAGTTGTGCGACTAGACCACCAAATCCACCGATCAAGCCTCCAGTAACTACTCCTGTCTCAGTAGCGGAGATGGCATCTTGTGATTTGATATTGACTTCGGTATTTTTAGCAATCTGATCGACGTCTTCTTCATACTTATATAGGACTGAAATCTCATCCGCTTCAAAACCGGATTTAATCAGTCGTTCAATGGCTCTGTATGCGTTGCTTTGATGTTCGAATACACCTACTATTTTTTTAACTTTCATGTTTACTCTCCTTTCATACTTCAATCTTTGGCATGGTATATATATTATACTATTACCACGAAACCATATTTCATAAACAGGAATACCCAATTAAGTTTTTATAATATGTTTTTTTGAGAAATCGCATATTGCGGTAATATTAGGTTATAATATTAGTAAGAATAAAAAGGAGGAACCAATAATGAGAAGTATTGTTGTCATCGGCGGTGTGGCTGCAGGAATGAGCTGTGCGGCAAAGCTTCATAGAGAAAGCAAAGATGTGGATATTACTGTATATGAAATAGGAAAAGAAATTTCATATGGCGCATGTGGGTTGCCTTATTACATAAGTGATGTCGTATCTGATTCAGATCAATTGATTGTTAAGAAACCAGAGGATTTAATTGCAGAGAACTTTCAAATAAAGACAATGCATCAGGTATTGAAAGTGAATCCAGAGTTAAAGACTGTTACAGTAAGAAATTTAAATGATAATACTGAGTTCGAGAAAGAGTATGATGAATTAGTGATTGCAACAGGAGCAAGTCCAGTACGAGTTGGTTTTATGAAAAAGGACATCAAAAGAGTCTTTACACTAAGGGATATACCTGATGGAAGACAGATCAAAGAAGCGGCAATGGATGAAAAAATCAGAAATGTCGCGCTGATAGGTGGCGGATATATCGGTCTGGAACTTGCTGAGTCTTTTTATAGATTAGGTAAGCATGTAAAAGTCATCAACAGATCTAAAGAAATCATGAAAACATTTGACAAAGAAATCAGAGAAGTACTTTTGGAAGAACTATATGCCAAAGAAATTGAATTGATTCTTGGTGAAGAAGTAAAAGATTTGGTTGCCGATGATGAAGGTTTTGTGAAAGGAGTTAAGACTTCAGAAGGGTTTTATGAGGCGGACCTCGTAGTAGTTGCAATAGGTGTGAAGCCATCGACAGAGTTTTTAAAGGATACCGGTATAAAAATGCTGAGCAATGGTGCGATTATAATAAACGACAAAATGGAATCAAGTATAAAGCACATATATGCATTAGGAGATTGTGCAACGTTATTCCATAAAGTCCTTAAAGAAAACACCTACATTCCCTTAGCAACTTATGCAAACAAGCAAGGAAGGGTACTGGGTGAGATTTTGTCTGGGAAAAGCACAAGCTTTCCTGGGGGACTTGGTGCTTCTGTCGTGAAAATACTTGATCTGACCCTCAGTCAAGTTGGACTCAATGAAAAACAAGCCAAAGACAAAGGCATAGACTTTGATGTTTCCTTTATAAAAGGCTATGATCACGCAAGTTATTATCCCAATAACACACCCCTTTATATCAAATATATTTTTGATAAGAAAACTGAAATTTTACTCGGAGCGCAAATGACGGGAAGTCAAGGTGTAGCACATAGAACGGATGCACTATCGGTGGCAATAGATAGAGGTATGACTCTCAGCGAACTGGCTCTATGCGATTTCGTATACTCTCCTCCTTATTCAGGACCGTGGGATCCGATGCAAATCGCTGCCAACGTAGCAAAAAAATAATTAGGAGAAACAGATTCTAGAAGCAGGAGGACCAATGAAGATTAATTATTTGGAACTACAAGTTGAAGATGCCATAAAAATAAAGGAAATGGATGCCTCTCAATTTGTTGGAAGAGCATGGCGAGAGGTGAATGGGGAGCGACGGTTGGTTGAAATCAACTATCAGGATCCCACTTGGCCAAACGGTTTTGAACACCATTATGGGAATTTGGTGAAGACTATTGATAATAAGGGACTCGCTTTGGGTGCCTTTGATGAAATAGGTAAATTGGTAGGTTTTATCACTGTGAATGCAGAGGTGTTTGGGAAAAAAATCAAATATGTGTTGTTGGACCAACTCTTTATAACCCTGGAACATAGAGGGAAAGGTATAGGAAAAGAACTCATTAAGAGGGCTGCGGTGTCATCAAAAGCATTCGGCGCTGAAAAAATGTTTATTTGTGCGGGGTCTGCTGAGGAAACTGTTGCTTTTTATAGGGCGATGGGGTGTGAAATGGCAGAAGAAATCAACGAGAGCCTCTATAATGAGGATCCAAGGGATCTTCAGATGGAATATACTATTTGAAAGTGAGGGATCATATGCTTATAAGAAAATTGAACACATATTCGGAGTATGGCAAAGCAATTGCACTTAGGGTGAGATGCTGGGATGAAGAACTCGCAGGATATGCGCCCAATAGACTCGATGTAGATAAAGAACTTGATTTTTTAATTGAATGGGAGCAAGCCGCCGAGGAGAACGATGATGTCCGAAGCATTTACGGTGTCTTCGAAAGTGTGGAATTTGCAGGTTTTGCTGGTGCAAGTTATGCTGATCCGTCTGATTCGGAAAATGGATTTGAATTGAACTATCTTTTTGTTCATGAAGATTATCGAGGAAAAGCCTATTCGTTTCTTTTGATGAAAAAACTTTTGGAAGAATTTATTGCTGATGGGAAGAACGAGATGATTGTCTACAGTCATCGCCATGCGCCGTCCAATAAGCTTTACCGGAAACTGGGTGGAAAAGTGATCAGAGAAGATGTGCAAGGTGGTGAGGATCACTTGCAAATCGATATATTTAGTTTTGATGCAAAAAAATTGAATTCGAGAATTCAGAAAGCTTTAAGTGTGAAGTAAATCCATTTCTCCGGTCCTTATAGAGCACCTAAAATAACCACATGCACTATGTTTCATTATCTTAACATAATTACTATTGCAATTGTCAGAAAATTGAGTTAAGATAAAAAAGTAGAAAATAATTTAGAGGAGGTTATAGACATGATAGTTGAAAATAGCATACAAACAACTGAAAAAGCTTTTGTTTATAACCTGGATCTGAAGATTTAGCAGGCATTTTTTGTCATAAAAAAATCAAGGATGACCACGGTTATGATAACCGTGGTTTTTTATTGCCCAAAATTGGATTTTTAAGGAGTTATTGGATGGAAATGAAAATGGGAAATATAAAGATTATAGCGCTGACGCGTCAAGATCTTTTATCAGCTGAAATTGTTTTTGAAACAGCAATTCCTGATGCGTTTATAAAAGAAGGATTGACCCTGATGGATGAAGATATCCAAGAAGAGATATCAAACAAAAGGCAGATGCTTATAAGTTCGCTGGATGATCAAAACGGGGATTTGAAATTTTTAGTGGCTAAAACAAACGATAGAGTGGTTGGAACCATTTCATTCGGACCATGTGGAAGTGATATTTTGAGTTGCACTGAAAGTGAATTATCAGGAGTTGGGGAGCTTGGTAGCCTTTACATATTGCCTGAATTTCAAGATCAAGGTATCGGATCGGCATTGATTCATGAGATGCTCAAAACACTGCATGGGAAGGGGATAGATGAGTTCTGTCTTGACAGTGGATACAAAAGAGCTCAAAAGAGATGGATCAGAAAATTTGGAGCGCCGTACAAAGTGGTAAATGATTATTGGGGACCTGGCTATGAGCATATGATATGGCTCTGTAGGGTGAATCAATTTACCCCTTTTGAGTAAGGGTATGAAATATTAAAATTTTATGGTAGAGTGTAACAAATCAACACCCTTGAACGTTTTATAATTGAGGTGGGTCATATGGGGCAAAGAAAACTGATATTTATAATTATTACTATGTTGATTCTTTCGGTTGTATTCATAGCAATCGAAAGTGATCCAATTACTATTGCTATAGGTTTGATTTTTTTAATGATGGTGGAAGTGTTCTTTTTTGAACTATCCTATCATCTTAGATTGATCAAAGACAAAGAAAATCACTTGTTGATGAAACTGGAAAATCCGATGTCACTCTCTGGCATCAATATTGTTATTGGACTATTGACGGTATCACTATCGACGTTTGCAATTTTTATGTATGAAACCAGATTATTATATATTGTGATCACAATGGTTTTAGGTCTTTTTACAGTTTTGATCAAAAAACACAGGGTGCTGATATTGACACATCAATTTGTGATGATTCACGGAAACAAATACAATTGGGATGAAATATGTGACGTGATGACTGAAGAAAGCTCCAGTGAAAACAAGTGCTTTAATCTGGTGATCAGCGTTAATGAGCGTAGAGGGTTCCGACTAAAAACCTGTTCCAAAAAAATCGGACTTACAGTTGAGGAATGGGAAAACTATTTTGCAATGGAGATTCTATCTTCATTTTATAGATCCAGAGTCAAATCAATGTAAAAGCCGCTCATATGAGCGGCTTTTATAATAGATCGATAATTCTATTCAGTGAATCTGAATCCATATCCTGATCCAACATAAAGATTTCGGTAATCTTTATATCCTTGTAAAGGGATTTAACTTCAGAAATGACTTCTTGTTCTTTTTCAATTTTATTTTTGAAAAATGTGTCGACTATATTTGTTGGAAGTATTTTATTGATGATGATCTCAGAAACGGGTTGATTTGCATCGCTCAGAAATCTCATCGCTTTTTTGGTCTCTTCAAGCGGCATTTTTTCAGGATTCATGACCAAATGTATGGATGTGTTTTCAGACCTGATCATATCCTTAGCTTTCAAGAAAGTTTCACGACGGATTTTCAGCCGTGTTAGAATGGGATCAATATCTTTTAGCCCGAGCATTGCTTTGAGTTTAACGATTTTTTCACGTTTTTTGATCAGCCCATCAAACCATTCTATCAACAATTCAGGTAAAGTCAGCAATCTCAAAGTGTGGCCAGTTGGGGCTGTATCAAATATCATCACATCATATACTTCTTTATACATATCCATCAAGATGATCATCTTGTCAAATAAGCTTGCCTCGTGTGTACCAGGCATAATCTTGGCAGCCCTGAGTTGTTTATTGACATCTTCTAGAACGACTGGACTAAGAATTGAGTTCAAATCTTTTCTGATTTGATCGATGTATAGATTTGCTTCTTCCTCAGGATCAATCTCAATGGCATCCAACAGTGGGGTGATCCCTTTAATTTTAGATCCAACCTGGACACCTAAAACGTCTGAAATTGAATGTGCCGGATCAGTGGAAACCAGCAAAGTTTTTTTGCCAAGTTTGGTATAATAATGGGCTCTTGCTGTAGAAAGGGTGGTTTTACCCACCCCACCTTTTCCTCCATAAAATTCTACTTTTAACATCAGATTCTCCTTAAGGATCCATGTCAAGGTCTGAGAAACGTTCTTCCCAGATGCTCTTTCGTTTCACCATGCGCTTGATCCAATTCTCTTCATCTTCAACCATATAAGGTAACAGTTCCAACATGTAATACATAGTCGGAAAATTGAGTCCAAGTAGATCAGCTCTTGCGGCCAACAGAAAATTGTCCTCTTCCTGTCTTAAATCCTTTTCGATTAACTCATATGCTTTTCTATTGAAGTTGAGTGCACCCTTGAAAAAAAGTGCAATATTTTCTAGAAATTTCATTGTTTCTGTTCTGCATCCGGGAGTGTGTCGGTTTTAAGTGCGGTTACTGCTTCTTTGATAAGTACAAGAGCAAGTAAGAACAGGACTACTGAGAAAACCAAAAGTACTGGTTGTGCGAAGCTTTTTGTGATAAGTATCACTAATGCAACAAGTGTCACTGAAAACATGAAAATCATTGGTAAAGCAACAAATCCGTAACTCTTGTTGTTCTTTTTGAGCCAAACCGCAAGTGCGAGAAGCGCGAGTGCCGCAAGCAATTGATTAGCAGATCCGAATAATGGCCAAACTTTTGTCCAACCGTAGAATGATAAAGTACCTGCAATAACAACAGTAATCGCTGTTGCTCCATATCTATTTGTGAGAATGTTTTCTTTTGTCTGTTTTTCGCTTGTGAACATTTCTTGGAAAATAAATCTTGCAAGACGAGT
>JAGXHV010000064.1 GCA_024636005.1 Bacillota bacterium | reverse complement strand
GGTGCTTACAGATGATTCCGAACTTAAGCATCACGATGTTAGAAACGATACAGTAATGCTTAAGACCATTTTCAAAACTTTCCATGCGGACAAAAAAGCTGTGATGAGGAAAGTAAAAGGTCGGCTTCTTTAAGCTGAAATTTGAGGAAACCATTGGTGAATATTAAATGCGACCCTTTTCAAAAAGGGTCGCATTTTTTAGTGGAGGACAAGTGGATGTTGATTTGCTTGTTGTACTTTACGACAAGCAACTATAATATAACACCGTCTTTAAATATTGAGATGTCTCGGTAGTTGTTGATTTCATTTTGAGTCTGTAATCCTGAAGCCACATCTAAAATATAGTTGATAAAATCTTTAGTTTCCTCTTCAATCGTCTTTCCTTCTATCAATTTGCCTGCATTATAGTCAATCCAACTTTTTTTGTGAGCATATAAATTAGAGTTGGATGAAATTTTAATTGTAGGTACTGGAGCGCCAAACGGATTGCCAAGTCCTGTTGTAAAAAGGATAAGTTGTGCACCGCTGGATACGAGATTGGTACAAGAGACAAGATCGTTACCGGATCCATTTAATAGATTTAAGCCATTGGTTTTTACGTGTTCACCATAGTTTAAAACATCGACTATAATTGCTTTTCCACCTTTTTGAACACATCCTAAGGATTTGTCTTCAAGCGAGGAAATTCCCCCTTTTTTATTGCCAGGAGAAGGATTTTCATAAATGGTTTGATTGTATTTTTTAAAATATGATTTGTAATTGTTAATTAATGAAACAATTTTATGAAAAACTTTTTCATCAGCGGCTCTGCTCATCAAGAGCTTCTCGGCGCCAAACATTTCTGGGACCTCGGTCAAGATTGCACTTCCCCCCTGACCGGTTATGAAATCAGTAAATCGACCACATAACACATTGGCGGTTATTCCTGAAAAAGCATCTGAACCACCACATTTTAATCCGACTACCAACTCGCTAGCAGGAACTGGTTCTCGCTTTGATTGAGCTGCAAAATTGACAAGTTCGTCAATCATTGACATACCAACTTCCAGTTCATCGTCCACATCCTGAGTGATTAAAAATTTTATTCGATCAGGATCATAATCTCCAAGAAATGGAATGAATTCTGAAAGGTTATTGTTTTCACATCCTAAGCTCAATACTAAAACTGCTCCTGCATTAGGGTTTTCAATGATACCTTTCAAAATGTTTTGAGTGTTTATAAGGTCATCACCCAACTGGCTACAACCTAAATTATGATTATATGCAAAAACGCCGTCGACTTTATTTGAGTATAAGTTTTGAGCGGTTGCAGCGAGTTGATTTGCTGTTGAGTTAATGCATCCTACCGTGGGAATAATCCAGACTTCGTTCCTGATTCCAACTTTACCGTCTTTACGTTTAAAGCCATTAAAAAACAATGAATTCTTGTCGGTATGGTCAGTGTTGATTAAACTTTCATCAGGTGTGTAGGTGTATTCAATAATATCGTTTAAATTTGTTTTCATATTGTGAAGGTGTACATGATCCCCTTTTTTAATATCATTAATTGCATAACCTATGGGTTGCCCATATTTTATGATGTTTTCTCCAGCATTAATATCAGTGAGTGCGATTTTATGACCCAATGGAATTTTAACATCTGCGTTTCCAATTGTTTCAGCGGTCACAACCGAAACATTATCAAGAGGTGAAATGGTAATAAATGGTGTCGATTTCATGATTTTAACTCCCTGTTAAATAATATTTGATAAAACTTTCTTTATGTCTTTGGTATTCATTTCTTTAAGGTAATATGCGATGCGATCGGCCAATCCGGGTATTTCGTTTAAGTCTTTTCCACCCCAAAATTGTTTATGAGATAAAACTTCATATGTGAGTAAATTCATATCTTTAATTGACCAAATCGATTCAAAATACTCAAGGACTTCTTGGCTGTCTCTGATCGGATAATTGAAACCATCAGCGCGGGCACCCAAATAAGTTCCAGATTGTGATGTGCCTTGGTAGAATTTTATGAGTGAAGCAAAGGCAAAACATAAATTCTCGGGTAACGTTTTTTTATTATTGTAGTAATCAAGTAATGTGGGAAGACATCGAGTCGTAAATTTTGAGCAGGAATTCAATGAAATGTCTAATAATTTATGCTCAACGTATGGATTCTTAAATCTCACTAAAACATCCTTTGCATAACTTTTCAGTTCTGTTTCAGGCATATTGATGGTTGGTATGATTTCATTAGATATCAAATTATTTAAGTAAGTGAAAAAAATGGGATCATCCATAAAATCTTTAACAGTCTCTAGACCAGATAAATAGGCAGCAAGAACAGTTGCAGTATGTGCGCCATTCAGAATTTTTACTTTTCGAGTTTTATAAGGCGTAACATCATGAGTCCAAATGACATTTGCAACATTTTTATGAATTGGGAAGATTTCTTTGAATTTTGAATTGCCTTCTATAACCCATAAATTAAAGAGTTCAGAGGTTACTATAAGATTGTCTTTATACTTCAATAAGTTATCAAAATAATCAATCTGATCTTTCGGATAACCTGTTACAATTCGATCCACCAAAGTGTTTGTGAATTCATTTGCCCGTTCAATCCATTCTATAAACTCAGTATCGAGTTCCCATTCTTTTGCATAGCGTATAACAATTGATTTTAATTTATCACCGTTCTGGTCTATGAGTTCTACGGGTAAAAATAAAAGGCCTTTGTTTACATCACCACTAAAAAAAGTATAGCGCTCATATAATAAGGCTGTAACTTTTGCTGGGAATGAAGAAGGTGGTTTATCAGATTTTTTATCTGTTCCACAATATGAAATGCCGGCTTCGGTAGTATTGGATATGACAACTTCTAAACTTTCACTTCTCGCGATCGATAAAAGCGCCTCGTAATCCTCGTATGGGTTGATGCAACGCGAGATTGATGTAATCTTTTGAATGTTTTCAGAAGGCATGTTGCGATCAATACCTCGCATCACTAATGTGTAAATGCCATTTTGCGAATTTATTAGGTCTGAGAGCCCTTTTGAAATGGGTTGGCACACAACTATGCTGCCTTTGTAGTCACCGTTATTGTTTGCATTGTCAACCATCCAATCAGAAAATGCTCTTAAAAAATTACCTTCTCCAAATTGAAGAATCTTTTCGGGGAAATTTCCATTTGCTTTATCTGTTATATCGCTAATGGTATTCATGAGTACACCTCCGTAGACAATAAATTATATGTTTATAGTATACTTCAACAATACAACGTTGTATACAACAAAATCAAAAAAAGAAAATCCATCCTATTAAGATGGACTTTATTTTGCTTTTTAGAATGACTACACAGGAAAATTGGAATTCATCAATATTTTAAAAGCAGCTTCTTTTGATTGAATCAGATGTTCTTTTAATTCTTCAGTCGCTTTAATATAGTTTTCCTGCACAATATAATTATAGACTTTTCGATGTTCAATTTTAGTGTTTTCGAATCTTTTGGGAGATTGGGTACCACTCATGATTCGTAATCTGAAGTTTTGGGAGTAAATGTTATCATAACATTGAATTAAATATTTGTTGTTGCATAGATTGATGAGTATGCGATGAAATTCATCATCGATTTCATGAATTGTTTTCAGAACTTCAGGTGTGATATCGTCTGTGTCGGTGTCCATTCTAGCCATTAGATCTTTTAGTTGAACTAGAGTGGCATCAGTGATTCTAGGTCCATAATTAGTAAGTACGTAGGGTTCGAGCAAGATGCGTGTTTCATAAATCGAATTGATTTCACTTACTGTTAATGGCGCTACGATTATCCCTTTCTTAGGGAGTATTTTAACCAAATTTTCTTGTTCTAAACGAACAATGGCGTCTCTAATAGGAGTTCGACTCGCTTTGATTTCATTGCATAGGATCTCTTCATTGAGAAACATGTTGGGAGGATACTCACAATTCAATATTTTGTGTTTAATGATATTGTAAGCTTTTTGTTTTAAGGTATCAGCCATAAATATTTAATTCACCTCTTAATGTTATTCATAATATTAATTAATATATCATGATATCATAAATGTATACTCTTGTAAATGCATCTATAATTCAATCATTCGAATGAGTTGAATGGAAAAAAAGAAATATATTATTGACAAAGTTCATATCAAATAGTATATTAAGTACAACGTTGTATACAACAGAAAACAAATACTGTTATTGGAGGCATAAGTGAAGTCTATAAAGATCATTGAACCTGGAAAAGTGATCATTGATGAGCAGGAAATCCCGAAGCCCCAAAAGGGAGAAGCGCTACTTAAACTATTATATGGTGGTATATGTGGTAGTGATTTAAATACTTATAGAGGAACCTTCGCTTATGCCTCATATCCTATTGTACCAGGACACGAATTTTCAGCAGAGATCATTGAAGTTGAAGACAATGAATATGGTTTTATCAAAGGAATGATTGTGGCTTGTAATCCATATTTTAATTGCTGTGATTGTTATTCGTGCGAAAGGGGATTGGTTAATTGTTGCTCAAACAACCAAACGATGGGTGTCCAGCGTCAAGGTGCTTTTTCTGAGTATTTAGCAATGCCATTACAAAGAATTTATGAGGGAAAAGGATTGTCTCCCAAAGTACTGGCGATAATTGAACCATTTTGTATTGCTTATCACGGTGTATCGAGAGCAAATATTAAACCAGAAGATAATGTGCTTATTATTGGGGCGGGATCAATCGGTGTAATGGCTGCTATTGCAGCAAAATCATTAGGTGCAAAAGTGTATCTGAGTGACATTTCTGCAAAAAAATTGGAATATGCAAAAACTTTTGGGATTGATGGCACATTACTGAACAATTCAAAAGACAATTTTGCTAAAAGTGTTTCTGAAATTACAAATGGTAATGGTTTCGATGTGACGATTGAAGCGGTGGGATTACCTAGTACATTCCAAAATTGCATTGATGCTTCCGCGTTCGGAGGAAGTGTTGTATTGATCGGCGTAGGTAAAGAAAATCTTGATTTTAATTTCACGACGATTCAGAAGAAGGAATTAAATATTTATGGATCTAGAAATGCTGTAGAAAAAGATTTTCTTGAAGTCATTGAACTTGTAATTGCAAACAAAATTGATTTGGAGCGAATGATCACCGATACCTATGACTTTAAAGATGCAGCACAGGCTTTTAAAGAATTCAACGACAACGCAGGGGACATGTTAAAGGTCTTGTTGAAATTTTAGCGTATACTAATATAGAAAAAAAATTCTATATTCATGTATAATAGAAAAGATTCATGTAAAATATGAGGAGGGTTTCAATGAAAAAATTATTAGCATTAAGTATGGTTGTTCTTTTACTTGTGGTCATGACTGCATGTGGTACGAAACCAGCAGAATCTACTGAAGCAATAGCAGATAATGCAGCTACTGAATCAACAGAGAGCCAACCAGCAGAATCTACAGATGTTGTAAAAGTACAAATAGGTTTTGAAAATTCAATTTCAGAACCAATTGGTCAAGCGCTTTTAAGATGGCAAGAACTTGTTGCTGAAAAAGGCGATGGTACTATGGTTATTGAATTATTTCCAGATAGCCAATTGGGAACAAAAAGTGAATTGATTGACTCGATGCTTTTGGGGGAACCGGTTGTTACATTAGCTGATGGCGCATTTTATGCAGATTATGGTGTTAAAGATTTAGGAATCCTTTTCGGACCATTTTTATTTGAAACATGGGATCAAGCATGGACTTTGACTGAAAGCAACTGGTATGCTGATCAAGCAAGCAAACTCGAAGAGAAGGGTTTAAAATTACTCTCTTCCAATTGGAAATATGGCGAGAGACATACTATGACCAAAGAATTGGTTGAAAGTCCAGCGGATCTTAACGGCATGAAAATCAGAGTGCCTAATAATCAGATTCAAACAGAAGGATTTAATGCACTAGGAGCGACTGCAACAGGCATGGCTTTGGATGAAGTCTATCAAGCACTTCAAACAGGTACAATAGATGGAGCGGAGAATCCACTAGCTACGCTTTACGGAAGAAAATTACATGAAGTTGCCCCAGCTCTTCTTTTAGATGGTCATGTAAAAAACTTTACAACTTGGGTTGCGGGTACAATTTTCTTTGACCAGTTATCTGCAGAACAACAAGAATTGTTAATTTCAACTGGAAAAGAAGCAGGAGTATATAATAATGAACTTGTGGATGCATCTACAAGCGAATACCTCAATAAAATGATTGAAGAAGGCGTTACAGTGACAGAACTTACTCCTGAAACTTCAGCTCAATTCATTGAAGCATCTAAATCATTTTATGAAAAAGGCGACTATTTTGGCTGGACTCCAGGTCTTTATGAGACAGTCAGAGAAGCTATGGGCGCAAAATAAGTACAAAAATTTTCAAATTAAGAAGGAATAGGTGATTTCTTGAATAAGAAAAAAATACTTGGATTTCTAGTGAATTTAGATATTATTGTTGCAGGTGTGGCTTTAGCCACACTTGTAACACTTACATTTATGGGCGTATTCATGCGTTATGTTATGAGTAAACCCTTTACTTGGCTCGAAGAAGTACAATTGTGGTGTTTGGTTTGGGTAGTTTATGTGTCAGCAGGTGCCGCATTTAGAACTGGAAATCATATCGCAATTGAAATGTTGGTAGATTTATTCCCTAAAAAAATCCAAAAGGTAATTGAAGTGTTGATTGCAGCAATTGTATTCATTGTATTGGGATATTTGTTGGTTCAAAGCATTGGTTTTGTAAAGTTGTTCATTATGAATGGAAGAAGTACAAATATGCTAAATATTCCTTATACATTTATTTATGGTGCTATTCCAATATCTACATTATCAATGATGATTAGTTATGGCATTTCACTATATAGAGATATGACAACTTTAGATGACGAATTATTGGAGATAAGCAAATGAATAGTATTGTCCTACTGACTGCCGTGGTATTGTTAATTTTACTTTTTTTAAAAGTACCAGTTTTTATATCAATACTGGGTGGATCTATTGTGTATTTTTTGTTAACACCTGGTATTAATCCAATTATTTTTGCCCAGCAAGCAATCGGTGGGGCAGAGAGTATTTCATTATTGGCCATTCCGTTTTTTGTTGGAGCAGGTGTATTGATGAATTACAGTGGTGTAACCAAGAGAATCATGGGGTTTGCCGAAATTATTACAGGCAGGATGAATGGTGGGTTGGCTCAAGTGAATATTCTCTTGTCGGCTTTAATGGGCGGATTGTCGGGCTCAAACATAGCAGACGCAGCAATGCAATCAAAAATGCTGGTTCCTGAGATGAGAAAGAAAGGGTTTTCAAATTCATTTTCTTCAGTTGTTACAGCGACTTCGTCTATGATCACACCTCTAATTCCACCAGGAATAGCAATGATTATATACGGAAGTATCGCAAATGTATCCATTGGCAAGCTGTTTGTGTCTGGGATTGGTATAGGCACATTGCTTACACTGGCTTTGATGACACTTGTAACATTTATTTCAAAGAAAAGAAATTATGTACCCATTAGAACTGAAAAGTTGACTAAGAGTGAGATTTCAAAAGCAATTAGACCTGCTTTTTTCCCATTGCTTTTACCCATAATTATTATAGGTGGTATAAGATTAGGCATTTTTACAGCGACTGAAGCGGGTTCAGTAGCGATTTTGTATGCACTTTTATTAGGTATTTTCTATAATGAATTAAAAATTAAGGATTTCTTTATATCGATAAAAGAAACAGTATCAACGACGTCATCAATTATGTTGATTGTTGCTGCCGCAACCGTGTTCTCTTGGATATTGACAAAAGAGAGAATCCCACAATCATTAACAGAATGGATTGTTTCCACTGTTGACAACAAATATGTTTTCTTGATGATTGTAAATCTATTTTTACTTGTCGTGGGTATGTTTATTGAAGGAAATGCTTCTATGATCATATTAGTGCCTTTATTGGCACCGATTGCTAGTGCTTTTGGAATTAACGAAATCCATTTTGCAATGATTTATATTTTCAACAACGCAATAGGTGCGATTTCTCCACCAATGGGAACATTGATGTTTGTAACCTGTGGTATAACCAAATGTAAAACGAAAGACTTTATTAAAGAAGCACTACCTTTTTATACGTTATTGATTATTGTGTTGTTGTTAATTACGTATGTCCCATTTTTCTCAACATCGCTTGTAAATCTAATTTATTGATTCCTGTAAAAGAAATTCTTTTTAAACTATAAAATACCGCCTTATCCGTACCTAGTACGGATAAGGCGGTATTTTGATTTAACCCCTTGGTTTCATGAGAGGGAACATAACACACTCTCTAATTGGTCTGTCCATCATGACTGAGAAAAATCTCTCGGAAACTCCAAAACCAAATGCTGGAGGCATACCATAGCGGAGAGCTTCGACGAAAGTTTCATCATGTTCATGTGCTTCTTCATCACCAGCTTCGCCCATTGTGCGTTGCTCTTTAAAACGCTCCTCTAGATCGATTGGGTTGTTGAGCTCAGTATAGCCGTTACCCATTTCTGAACCCGCAAGGATGATTTGCATTTGAGCCACTTTTCGATCATCTTCTTTGAGTCTTCTTGGAAGCGGATTGAGCTGAACCGGCTGACCGACTAGGAATCCAGGACCGGAAAGATCCTTTCTCACAACTTTCCAAAGTATGTCAACCAATCTCCAAAAGCCTGATTTTGGATCGTACTCGACACCCATCTCATCAAGTTTAGCAATGACTTCTTCTTTGGTCGTAGTGAAAATGTTAATGCCCATTTTCTCTTCAATGACCGTTTCAAAGTCGTAGATGATCCATTCAGCATCCATGTCAATTTCAAAGCCACGAGTACTAAACTTTGAAGTGCCCATTACCGCTTTTGTCACGCGGCGGTACATTTCTTTACAAAATTCCATACCCATTTTGAAATCGGCATAAGCCCAATAGAATTCCATTTGAGTATAATCCTGAAGATGTTCAGGACTCATACCTTCATTTCTGAACTGTCGACCAATTTCAAATGTTTTTTCAAAACCTGCCACCAGTAGTTTTTTCTGCCAAAGTTCACCCATCGAAATTCGTAAAAAGACATCTATGTCCAGTGCGTTGTGATGGGTCGCAAATGGTGTAGCTGCTGCGCCACCTGAAGAGGTTTCAAGAATCGGCGTCTCTACCTCAAGAAAGTCATTTTCTATAAGGAAATTTCGTATTGTGCTCCAGAATTTTTGTTTTTTCAAGAAAATTTCTTTTACATCACGGTTCATAATAATGTCGAGATATCTTTTTCTGAACTTATCGTCCTCATCAGTAATGCCATGGAATTTTTCTGGAAGGGGCTTAAGTGCTTTCGTGAGATGGATGTATTCTTTTGCTTTCACGCTGATCTCGCCTGTATTGGTTCTAAAAACATTGCCTCTGATGCCTACGATATCACCGATGTCACACATATCGAATACAGTGTAGTCCAGTTCAGAGAGTATATCTTGTCTGAGGTAAATCTGAATCTGACCATCGTTGTCTTGAATATGCATAAAGCCTGCTTTGCCTTTGCTTCTTTTGGTCATTATTCTTCCTGCAACGGCAACACTGATTTCATTTTCTTCCAAATATTCTTTTGTGGTATCCATATAGGTCGACTTTAGTGCTTCTGAATGATGCGTCACATCGAATTTTCCACCGAACGGATCGATTCCCAAATTTTCCAGTTCCTTTAGTTTTGCCACACGGATCAGTTCTTGTTCACTCATTGTATTCATCGCATGACCATGTCATGCTGCCTCCTTCTGATATTTTTCAATAAAAAACGCCCCTTACATTCACTGTAAGGAGCGTGTTCACGCGGTACCATCCTAATTTATAACTTATGACGGGATAACGGTCGTTAACCGGCTGTAAAGCAACTCATGAGTCTTTATCCATATCCACACCTGTCAGCTCTCACCATTTGCCAACTCTCTTAGAAGTGCTCTCGATACTTCATCCCTCAATCACAGTTTATAAATTTTGTATTGAGAGAAATTTATCATAAATGGAAATGATTTGCAAGTGTTTTTTTCAATTTGAAGATTTGCGGGTCTCTGATAGGTTAACGAACACTTATTTATTCGCGATCATTTTTTGAATGACTTCCTCTATAAAAATGAAGAAGACTGTTCTAGATTTCTCATGTGGTTTTAAATGTTCAGGTTGCGGAAATTTGGATAACCAAAAAATCCGATCACAATTTGAAAATAGTGCGGTGTTGTACTCTTCAACAATAATGAGTACTTCGCCGCCTTTCTTTTTTGACGCATTGTAGATGGACTCAAATGACTTAAAAGCACCAGTAGCTGTGAATACCACAAGAAGCGTGCTTTCATCCACCGTTGATTCAACAGAAATTTCATCAGAAATTGAAATGATAAATTTATTGGAACTGATCCGTAAACGATATTCAAAATATTGTGCGACGATCAAGGAGGGTCCATAACCGAAAAGAACAATTTTTTCATGAGAATCAAACAAATCTATAAACGCATCGACCATACTTTGATCAAAATCGTCTATAACCTTCTTAATCCGAGACAGCTCACTCGTGGACTGAATCACATTCATTTCTCTTCCATATAAAAAATTCATATATTGCTTATAATTTGTGAAACCGAGCTTCTTTACAAATTTCGATATTTTAGAGACCGAGCAGTTGCATAACTCAGCTGCTTGATTAATTTTTATATCAGACTTAATTTTTGACTCCGCCATAAGGATGTTGAAAATCTCTTTTTCAAGTGTGTTTAAGTTGCTTAAATCGATGTTGGTCATAGGGTTCATATCCTTTCATGAAGATGATATTCCATCTAATTAATAATAGCATCTTGACACAAAGGTGTAAAGTTAATAACTGATGCATAAAAACATTTCAAAATAGAAACAATGTGGAAAGTTTTCCGTTTGCGAGCATAAAATATTCAAAATATATAAAATTTTCCGATAATTTGTTGACTTCGCATGAATCAAATAGTATTATGTATGCATAAGGATACAATTCAATAGGAGGAAAAAAATGACTAATGAGAAATTGCTCAAGCTTTTGAGCGAAATGTTAGAAGATAATCAAATCAATACAAGTGAAGAGGAACTTTACGATGCAGCGGCTGACAGATACAAAAAGTACGCGAAGGCGAGAAAAGTGTTGGATGTTCCTTCACCTGTAGCGATCGTTTATCCCAAGAATACGGAAGAAGTGAGTAAGCTACTCAAGTTTTGCAATGAAAATCAGGTGAATGTCATCCCACGTGGTGGAAAAACGGCGACTGAAGGCGGGTTAGAGAACTGGAAAGCCATGACCATCGTCATAGATGCGCTTCATCTCGACAAAATCCTTAAAATTGATCCGTATAACATGCAAGCAACGACAGAAGCAGGAGTCGAACTACAAAGACTGGAAGATGAACTCAGAAAAATCGGATACACAACAGGTCATTCACCACAGTCTAAACCTGTAGCAAAAATGGGCGGACTTGTTGCAACAAGAAGTATCGGTCAATTTTCTACACTTTATGGTGGCATTGAAGATTTGGTGGTCGGTCTCGAGTGTGTATTCCCAGATGGGCACATTTCTCGTATCAAAAACGTATCCAGACGTGCGGGTGGCCCAGATATTAGGCATATAGCAATCGGTAACGAAGGCTCTTTATGTTACATCACAGAAGTCACTGTTAAGATTTTTAAGTTCTATCCAGAAAACCATAAATTCTATGGTTACTTGATCAAGGATATTGAAACAGGTATTAAAGTTTTGAGAGAAGTTATGGTTGGTGGCTACAGACCTTCTGTAGCGAGAACTTATTCAGAAGAAGATGCGCGACAACATTTCTATCATTTCTATAAGGGCAAATGTGTCCTGATCTTTATGGCAGAAGGTAACAAAAACTTGGTTGAAGCCACTTGTAAAGGGATAGAAGAAGCGGCCGAAGAATTTAAAGATGGCATTTTGGAATATGTGGACAGTAAATTGATCGAAGAATGGTTCAACAATCTAAACTGGTCTCAACAGGATATCGATGATGAATTCGCAGGTATGCTCGAAAATGATAGTCATTCTGGGTTTACAACCGAGATTTCTGCTGATTGGGAAACCATTCCTAAAATTTATCACAATGCAATCAATAGAATCCGTGATGAATTTCCACGTGCACATGAACTCACAATGCTTGGTGGTCACTCATCACATAGCTACATCAATGGCACAAATATGTATTTCGTCTACAATTACGAGATCAACTGTGCACCAGAGGACGAACTACGCATTTATCATCATCCACTTCAAACAATTATAGTAGAAGAAACATTAAAACTTGGTGGTTCAATGTGCCATCACCATGGCATCGGGAAGTACAGAAACGAATGGACAAAAGAAGAACATGGAACCGCTTTTTACATGCTTGAGAAACTTAAAGAAGCATTTGATCCAAATGGTATTATGAATTTTGGCACTATCTTCCCACAAGAAGAAGGCCTAAAATATCAAAAGTAAATCATGTATGGAGGGGAATATGGAAAAGGAAAAGTTAAGAAGGTATCTGCAGTTTCTACTTGTCGTTCTTGCAGCTGGGGCGATTTTTCCACTAATTTATCTGAAGACGAATTACCAAGAAACAATTTTAGAAGTGTTTGGTATGTCACTTCAACAACTTAACACCATTTACTCAATTCTTGGTATGGTGTTTGTCGTAGGTTACTTCCCAAGTGGAATCCTTAGCGACAAGTTTTCAGCTAAAAAACTATTGGCAGTATCATTGTTCGGAACAGCAATCGGGGGATTCTGGTTCGCACAAGTGCCAAGTTACACAAGTGTCGTTTTGATTTTCTGTATATGGGGTATATTCTCCGTGTTTACATTCTGGAGTTCCCACATGAAACTTGTCAAATTACTTGCTAAAGAAAACGAGGAAGGCAAATTCTTTGGTATACTTGATGGAGGACGCGGTGTCGTTGAAGCGGTACTAGCCAGTATCGCCATCATGATATTCTCGGGCATCCTAGGAAACAGCTTGGCATTTGAAGACAAAAAAGCTGCAATCGTGGCAGTAATCTACATGTATTCAGTAGCACTTTTCATTGTAGCAGTTCTCATCGCCATATTTGTTGAAGACGATAAGAAAATACTATTAAAGACTGCATCCCCATCGGAAAAAGTGGATTTTATGAACAAAATGAAGTTGAGCGACATCATGAAACTATTTAAAAACAAGTACGTATACTTACATGGTGGCATCATCTTCATGGGCTATGCCGTATTCTGGACTGTTTATTATTTAGGTGGATTCTTAGAAACAAACGTTGGCGTAAACCCTGTCACAGTAGGTACGATTATGGTGATCGTCCTTTGGATGAGACCTGTTGGCGGCGTCATCGGCGGATTCTTAGCAGACAAAATTGGTAAAACGACTACTATCATGGGAGCACTTACTGGTGCGGGCGCATGTCTCGCCATCATTGCACTTCTACCAGTGACCTTGGGAAGTACAATATTCTATGCATTGATCATTCTGCTTGCAGTATTCTTATATGCTATTAGAGGCACTTACTGGTGCCTTCTTGGCGAATCAAAAATAGATAACGCGATTATGGGCACTGCGATTGGCGTCATTTCATTTATTGGTTATCTTCCAGACATCATTCTTCCAGCGTACAACAGCTTCCTATTTAATACATTTGGAGGAAATGGTGGATACAATGCCTATTTCATCTCAAGTGCCGTGCTCGGCGCCGCAGGTGTAGTGCTAGTATTGATCTATGCGAAGATGAGCCGAGAAGAGTCTAAAACAAGAGAAAAATTAATCGTAGAATTAGAAAACGCGATTTAGAGGTATTATGAAGATCATATGTTTAGTGAAGTTCACACCTGATATTGAAAATTTCATATACGATTATGAGAAAAATGTGTTGGTTAGAGAAAATACGAGAATGGTGATCAACCCCGACGATGCTTGTGCGCTTGCATTAGCGCTAAAGTATAAATCAAAGCATCCTGAAACAGTTGTTGAAGTGGTTACGATGGCTCCGTTAAGCATCTTACCGCATGTTCAAGATTTGATAAGAAGGGATGTTGATTCAGCCGCTGTGATTTCAGATAAACTTTATGTCGGAAGCGATACGTATGTGACCAGTAAAATTCTCGCAAAGTACTTGATGAATCAGACATTTGACTTGATTCTAACGGGTACTCATGCCATTGATGGTGATACATCTCATGTGCCTTCTCAAATTGGTGAACGGCTAGATATTGATCAACTATCCAATATCATCAGAGTTGATGAACAGTTACTATCACTAACATCGGCAACGGTTGATGTAGATGCAGAGCACTCGATTTCAACTTATGAAATCGAGTTGCCTGCTATTTTAAGCCTACAAAAGGAAAGTAAATACAAGTTGCCATATGTTAAATACGTTGATATCGAAAAAGACGTCAGTGACCGTATCCAAATTATTGACAATGCAATGCTCGGATTTGATCAATCTGAAGTTGGCATCGATGGTTCACTTACAAAAGTTTCAAGAACCTATGTGAAAAAAATGAGCAAGAATGATAGGGTTATCGTAAAAAATGATGAAGCGGGCATAGAAACAGTGTATGCTTTTCTGAAAGAAAAAGGATTTGTTTGATATGGAAAAATGTTTGATTTTTGTAGATTCGGAATATGCTAAAAATGCTATTGAGCTTTTGGAAGTCGCAAGACAAATATTTGATTTGGCACCATATGAGACTTATGCACTATGCATTCATGATATTACTGAATCAGCTAATGGAGCGTTTGATCATATTATTTACGTTTCAGATGAAAGCGTTAAGTGTCATGATGCTAAAGCAATTGCGATCATCATGGAAGAACTTCATGTGATCCATAATTTCGGAGCAATACTGATACCAGCTACACAGATTGGGCGCATGTTGGCTCCTAGATTGGCCATACGTCTACATGTAGGACTGGTTGCTGATGTTACGGCGATTGAACATATCGACGGCGCACTTCAGATGGTTCGCCCGGCTTTTAGCGGTAAAATAATGGCCTGTATATCAAATTTAGGAAAAAAACCAATTATGATGAGTGTTAGGCAAAATGTATTTTTATATAATGAAGACTTGAACAAAGCGACTAGTCATGAGACGTTCTATCCGAAGAGTGACTTGACTACTAACATCAAATGGATCAAGACAGTTGAAAAACCAAAATCCAAGGATATACGCGATAGTGAAGTACTCGTTTCGGGTGGTGGCGGCGTTAAAAAAGGATTTCATCGACTCACCGAACTCGCAGAGGCTCTCGGTGGAGAGGTTTCGGCCAGTCGCCACATTGTTGACAGCGGTATTGCATCGCGAAGTATTCAAGTGGGACAATCGGGAAAGACGGTTAGTCCGAAACTATACATTGCACTAGGTATTTATGGATCACTTCAGCATGTTGAAGGCTTAAAGAACGTAAAGCATATCATTTCTGTGAATATAAATAAAGACGCACCGATATGTAGCTTGTCGGATATCGTCGTTGAGGGTGACGCAATCGAATTTATCGAAAAATTGGTTGATAAGATAAAAAGCGAAGCGGATGAGTCAAAATAACAGCAGAATTTAGGGGAGGAAACGCATGAATATTACAGATTTCAATATGGATTTCTTTTCACTGAAAGGTAAAAATGCTATTGTAACCGGTGGAAACAGTGGCCTAGGTCAAGCATTTTCAGTGGCTCTAGCAAAAGGTGGCGCGAATATCATGGCAGTGAGCATCATGGAAGATGATGGCGAAGTGAAGCAGTGGGTTGAAGATTGTGGCATCGAATATAAACATGTCCTTGCGGATATCACTTTAGATGGAGAATGCAAACGAGTTGTGGATGAATGTGTGTCGACATGGGGGAGCGTTGATATCTTAGTGAATTGTGCAGGCATCTGTATCAATATCGAAGATGTGACAAAATTTACACGCGTGGAATGGGACAGAATGGTCGCAATCAACTTGACAGCTGCATTTGAAATGATTCACGAGACATGTAAATATATGATTCCTCAAAAAAGCGGTAAAATCATCAACATCGCATCACTTTATAGTTTCTTGGGAGGTCAGTGGTCACCTGCTTATGCAGCGACAAAACATGGTATCGTTGGTTTGACTAAATCGATGTGCGATGAATTGGCACAGTTCAATATTCAAGTCAATGCTATAGCACCGGGTTATTTTGCTACTAAATTAACTGAAAAAACGAGAAGTGACGAAAAGAGAAATGCTGAAATTCTCGCTCATATTCCTGCGAATCGTTGGGGCTTTTTAGCTGACCTTATGGGCACATGTGTATTTTTATCAAGTCCCGCTTCAAACTATGTAAATGGACATGTATTAACAGTCGATGGTGGTTATTTAATGCGTTAGTTTGACATAAAAAAGTGGGAGGCACAAGCGTGAGCGAAAAATATTTAATTGGTATTGATAGTGGATCACAAAGTACTAAAGTTTATATTTTTAATAAAAAGGGTCATGTCATTTGTAGCGAAAGTGAACCGATACAGCCAATGATGACCAGAAAGCCTGGTTATGTCGAACATCCTGATGACGATTTGTGGAATTGCCTTAAAATTGTGCTTAAGCGTTTGATGGCAAATTTCACTGGAAATGTGTCCGACATCATGGGGCTTGGACTCTGTTCGATTAGATGTTGCAGGGTTTTTATGCAAGATGATGGGACACTTGCTGCACCTATTATGAGTTGGATGGACGTTAGAGCTTATGAGACTTATGAGGACAGCGATGAAATCAGTTATACTTGCCCGACTTCAGGATATTTGACACATCGTTTGACTGGTGAATTTAAAGATACTGCCGCAAATGCATATCAGGGTCAGTTTCCTGTAGATATGGATACTTGGGATTGGTCTGAAGACCCAAAACATTTTGAAGGTTTTAAAATTCCGAGACAAAAATTGGTTGATCTTCAGATGCCAGGTACGGTTCTTGGACACATTACTGAATGGGCATCTCAGGAGACCGGTTTGCCGGTTGGAATGCCAGTGGTTGCTACTGCAAACGATAAAGCGGTGGAGGCTTTAGGAGCGGGTCTGATCGAACCCAATGTAGGTCTTGTCTCGCTTGGAACGTATATCACATCGATGGTTTTTGGCAGCAAAAATGTGACTGATTCGGTGAATTTTTTCACGAATTTATCATGCATCCCACATCAGTATCTATATGAAAGTGGCGGAATTAGAAGAGGGATGTGGCTAATATCATGGTATAAGCACATTATTGGAGAAGAGTATGCTTGTAAGGCTAAAACGATGGGGCTATCCGTTGAAGATTGCTTGGCAATTGAAGCTACTGAGATTCCAGCAGGATCCGATGGCCTTCTGACGATACCAGATTGGCTCGCTCCTGCGACACAGCTCTTTAGAAAAGGTGTCATACTTGGTTTTGATGAGCGACACACTCGTGGACATATTTATAAATCGTTGTTGGAAGGCATCGCTCTTACACTTAAAAACAGTTACGATGCTATGAACACCGAACTTGGAGCTAAACCGGAGTACATTATCGTTTCGGGTGGTGGCTCGAACAGTGATTTATATATGCAGATTTATGCGGACATGTATGGCGTTAAAACAGTTCGAAATAAAATGAATGGTGCTGCCGCACTGGGATCAGCAATATGTGCAGCTGTTGCGACTGGACTTTATGAAAATTTTGAGTCAGCAGTGGAAGCCATGGTCGAAATTAAGGACGAATTTGCTCCAAATCTAGAAAATCATATGATTTATAATAAAATTAATGATGGCGCATATAAATTGATTCCAAGTATGATTGAAAATACGCTAAAGACTGTCTATGAAGCCGTTACAAGCGATAATTGACAACTAACTTAAATTTCATAAAATTAGAAATGAAAAGCCGTTTGAAACAATCAAGCGGCTTTTGCTGGTAAAAATGAGAACTCAAACTCGTGCTTTGTATTGTGGAACACTTAAAAAGGAGGTATACTTCTTTTGAGGATTGACTTTAAAGACCAAAATGAAATTGATATAATCCTGATGGTTTTGGAAATGCCCATTATGGATGGATATGAAGCAGCTAGGCAGATCAGAGAGATTGAAAAATTAAAGGCGGTAGAAACATGAATAATTGTATTTGTAACAGTTGTAAGAACTTGAAGAGTCTTGTGGATGAAAGTAGTTTAGATGTAAATGAAATTACAGAGGAATGTGTATTTGGTTTTCCTTCAGATGATTGTATAGACTGTGAGCTCGAGGGTTGTGATTTGACTTGTGAGCATTTTGAAAGTATTGAAGATGAAGCTCAGTATAAAACTTTAAGATGTAAAAAGTGTGGTCAAGAACTGAGGTACGTTTCTTTAGACTGTAAAGATGACGAAGTTTTTTGTGTTACATGTTATCTAAGCAAATAGGCGGTTAGGAACATGGAAAAAAATTACACATTAATCAAAACAGATGTCCAAATTTGGAAGTTCTGTTTTTATGGTTTTTTTAAAAACTTAAAGTTTTTTGAACCCTATCTTTTAATCTATTTGATGGGAATGGGTCTCAATTTATTTCAAGTGGGAATACTGCTCTCCATAAGAGAAGGCATCACTTATCTTTTTGAAGTCCCTAGTGGTATTCTTGCCGATCACTATGGGAAAAAGAAGGAATTGTTACTTTGCTTCATCTTTTATATCATTTCGTTTGTATTTTTTTTCTGGGGGAAGAATTTCGCTGTTTTGTCAGTTGGAATGGTTTTCTTTGGTTTTGGAGAGGCGTTTAGATCGGGTACACACAAGGCGATGATATTAAGTTATCTGGAACATAAAGGCTGGTATGAACATAAAGGGTATGTTTATGGAAGAACACGATCATATTCTTTACTGGGATCGTCACTCTCTGCGTTTGTATCTATTCTTTTGGTCTTAAACTTGCCAGCTTTGAGATGGGTATTTTTAATAAGCATTGTACCGTATGTTCTCGATTTTATTCTAATAGCAAGTTACCCACAGTACCTTGATGAAAGAAATGTTTCTGATAGAAGTTTTGTAGCATTTTGGCGTGCGAGTACTGAGAGTTTAAAATCAATTGCTAAAAATCGTGAGATCAGGAAAGTGGTTATGAGTGCGGCCTCTTATGATGGCGTGTTCAAGACGATTAAAGACTATATTCAACCGATATTAAGTACAATTGTTTTGGCAGCAGGTATAGGTTCAATTATGAATTTTGAAGGCGATCAAAGTGTTAAAATATACCTTGGTCTGATTTATGGCATTTTTTATATATTCAGTTCACAAGCATCAAAGAACATCTATAGAGTGACAAAACGGTTTACGCCAGAAAATGTATTCGAAAAAATGTATGATATTATGGGCATTTTATTGATGGTCCTAGCCTTTTCTATCTATAAAGGCTATATACTGCTTACAATTGGCATCTACTTCATGTTATTCCTGATGATGGATGCTAGACGCCCTGTTTTTGTGGATGTGTCTAGTGACTTCATGAAGCGGGAACAACGTGTAACGGTGCTTTCAATAGAAAGTCAGATTAGAGCCCTTTTTATGGTAATAATGGCACCTTTGTTCGGGTGGATTGCAGATGAGTATTCACTGACGATTTTATTTTTTGCAATTGGTATTGTGCTGTTGATTGCCAATCGATTTCTTGCGCTTAAAAAAAACCAAACAAATACGTGAAATAATAGGAGTATAACAAACATGATGAATGTTAATGTTGATCAATGTATAGGGTGTGGAAAATGTATAGAAGATTGCTTTGCCTCTGATATTGAAATGACAGATGGTATAGCACATATTAAAAACAAAACGTGCTTCAAATGTGGACATTGTATTGCGATATGTCCTACAAACGCAGTCTCCTCAAATACGCTTGATATGAAAGAAGTTATAGAGTATTCAAAAGATGAATTTCAAATCAAGTCAGACAACTTGTTAAATTTCGTAAAGTTTAGAAGAACCATTAGGCAATTTGAAGATCAAGCAGTAGAAAACGAAAAAATTCTTAAGATCATTGAAGCAGGGCGTTTCACTCAAACGGGAAGCAATATGCAAGATCCTTCTTATGTGGTAGTAACGGAAGGAATAAGTGAGCTGAAAGCGTTGACCTTTGAAAGTCTTAAGAACATTGGTCAAAAGATGCTTGATGATATGACTCCTGAGACGAGAAGATACAGTGGATATGCCCGAATGTGGCTTAATATGTACGAAGAATACAAAGAAAATCCTGCTGAAAATGACAAATTGTTCTTTAATGCCCCAGTTGTCATAGTGGTTACAGCAGATTCTATCGTCAATGGTGCTTTGGCTTCTTCCAATATGGAACTCATGACCAACGCACTTGGGCTCGGGACATTTTTCAGTGGTTTTTTTGTTCGAGCAGCAAATGAAAATAAGGACATAAGAAATTTACTTGAAATTAAAGACGGCAAAGAAATTGTAACCTGTATGGTCATTGGTTATCCGAAGATCAGTTACAAAAGAACGGTGCCACGAAACAAGCCCAATATCATTTGGAAATAAATGCAAAAAAAAGTGATCAAAATGATCACTTTTTTATTTTTTCTTTTTTTTCCCAAGCCAGATAATCATCAAGTAATTTCAGTGCATTCTTGGTTTTTTTATCTGTTACTTTTGAACGGTCTTTAAGAATTGTAGACATTTGTATCATTTGAATTTCAAGTTGCTTTGGGCTCATGTTTTTCTCTAAGGCAGAAGTTGATTTGGTTTTCTTTTTTGATGCTGACATGCTGTCTTTGAACATGAAAAGCAAGAAATTGTTCTTCTTTTGCTTTGGAATTGATTTCAGTGACTCAGCCACTTGTTGAAACAATTTGTCAAGATTACGTTTCCTATTATAGTTCAAATAAAAAACAACACCAACTCCAACTGCCAATAATACTCCAAAAATGATTAAACCTAAATTTTCCATTATGCGCTCTCCTCGTGGTCAATATTATCTATTTAATCATATTTTCTCTAAAATTGCACTAGTGAATAAGTATTTGACATCAAAAAGTTTATTATTCAGCAATCGTCTTGTTATTTAATGACAATCATTAGATGTATCTGGTAGTCGGAAAAATGCATTTGGGAGTGATTATTTTGCAGTTAGTAGAAAAATCAGCAAGTTAATAATTTATGTTGGTATACTTTAGATAATCAATATAAAGGGGGAAATTAAATGAACAAGAAAAAGTTTTTATTACTTATGGTTCTAGCGTTGTCACTTGTTATGATGGCTGGATGTAGTGCAAATGAAACAGAGCCGTCAACTAATGGTGAAACTGCTTCAGAAACAAGCAATGATGAAAGTTATCCGAATAAGCCAATCAGCGTAATAATTGCATATTCTGCTGGAGGGAACACTGACATTGCAGCTCGAATTTTATTGCCATATGTTGAAGAAGAGCTTGGAGTTCCACTCAACGTAATAAACAAGCCGGGTGGTGGAGGATGGACAGGTTGGACTGAATTCCTTAATGCTCCCAAGGATGGTTATACGATCGGTTATATAAACACTCCAAACCTTGTAACAGGATATCTTAACCCTGAGTTTAACAGAGACAATAGCTTGGATGACTTTGATCTGATAGCAAATCATGTACTTGATTACGGTGCAATTGCAGTAAGAGCAGATGACGAAAGATTTAAGACAATAGATGACTTGATAGAGTATGCTAAGGAAAACCAAGTTACGGGTACTACTACAGGTTATGCTGGTGATGATCACATTGCGCAATTAAGACTGAATGATTCAGTTGGTACTGATTTTGTTGCAGTACATCAGGCTGGTACAAGTGAAATGTTGGCTGCTGTTATTGGTGGTCACGTAGACGTATTCTTTGACAATGTTGGAAGTGTAACAATAGCACAGGAAAATGGAGAATTAAGAGCTTTGGCTGTTTTAGCACCAGAGCGAAGCAAGTTCTTACCGGATGTGCCAACACTGGAAGAAGCTGGTTATCCTGCAATAGTTACATCTTCTGCAAGAGGATTGGCTTTTGCTAAAGGGGTAGATGAAGAGAAGGTTAAAATTGTTACTGATGCATTTGTAAAAGCTCTCAATAACCCGGAACACATTAAAAGAATAGAAGATTTAGGTTACTTGGTCGATTCTATGTCCGGAGAAGAATACCTGAATTTCCTGAAATCTGATGAAGCAGGTATTATTGAAATCAAAGATGTATTAGGTTGGTAAATTAATAAATGAGCGGTTCTGATTTTATCTTCGGGATCGCTCTTTTTATAAGAGAGGAGTAAGCTCGATGAAGAAGTATACTGACGTGTACATTGGCGTTGTTTTAATAATAATTGCTTTGATTATCATTGTAATGAGTAACCCGTTGCCATCGGAAAGTGCAGTTTTTCCTAGAATAGTTGCCGGAATTATGATCTTTTTATCTTTGATTTTAACCTTCAACGGTTTAAAATCAAGCAAATCAGTTAAGGATGAAAGTGAAAGTACTGAAAAGATTTTCATGAAGGATGTTTTAAAAGGAGCAGCCATAATGATTTTATATCTTGTTTTGATGCCTATCTTAGGATATTTCACTGCAACAACCTTATTTATAGTTCTGTTTATGGTAGCTTATAATGAAAAATCTGTAAGAAAGATCTTGACTACTGTAGTAATCCTAAATGTATTTATATATATGATTTTTGTGGCGCAATTGAATGTACCCCTTCCACAGGGCTTATTGATGTAGTTATAAGGAGGTGAAAGTAATATGATGGATATGATTATTTTAGCTTTAGAACAAGTTTTTACTGTAGCAACTATGATCGGGCTTTTTGTAGGAGTTTCTGCAGGAATGATAGTAGGAGCATTGCCTGGCCTTAGTGCTACAATGGCCGTCGCACTTTTAATACCGTTGACTTATAGCATGGGACCAATACCAGGATTGGTAATGCTGGTATCAATTTATACAGCAGGTATTTATGGTGGATCAATATCTGCAATTTTATTGCATACACCAGGAACACCATCATCTGCGGCAACTGTTTTGGATGGCTATGAAATGACAAAACAAGGTAGAGGATTGGAAGCTATTGGCATATCTACGGTAGCATCCGTTTTTGGAGGAGTGTTCAGTGGGCTTGCTTTGCTGTTTTTAGCGCCGCCACTATCAACAATCTCTCTGAAATTTAGCGAACCGGAGTTTTTTCTGATAGCTGTATTTGGACTTACTATAATTGCTAGCTTGGCCGCTGATTCTATAGTAAAAGGACTGCTGTCAGGTGTATTTGGATTGATTGTCGGTTTGATTGGAACCGATTTATTAACTGGTTTTCCAAGGTTTTCATTTGGAATCACTAATATGCAATCTGGGATATCATTAGTTCCTGCTATGATCGGTTTATTTTCAATATCACAGGTCCTTTCCCAGCTTGAAACCCTTCGTATTGCGAAAAAACATGAAATTGGTGATATCAAAGGAAAATTGATCCCTTCCTGGAAGAATTTAAAAGCTATAGCTCCTACAGTTTTATTTTCCTCAGTGATAGGTCTTTTTGTAGGGATGTTGCCTGGCGCAGGAGGAGATATAGGGTCGTGGGTTGGCTACAATGAAGCAAAGAGATTTTCCAAGAATCCTGAAAAATTTGGTAAGGGATGTATAGAGGGCGTAGCAGCACCGGAAGCTGCCAATAATGCTGTGACTGGAGGTGCCTTGATTCCTATGTTTATTCTGGGTATACCCGGTAGTGCAGTAGCTGCAGTATTATTGGGAGGATTGATGATTCAAGGGTTGGTGCCAGGTAGAGCGCTTTTTACCACCCATGGTGTGATCACTTACTCAGTAATTATAGGGCTTATCCTTGCAAATATAGTAATGGGAATATTAGGTCTTCTTACGGCTAAACATTTGATTAAGGTAACGAATGTACCAGTTGTTATACTAATGCCAGCAATTGTATTGTTTTCTATAGTCGGTTCGTATGCAATAAACAACAACATGTTCGATGTATATGTAATGTTTGCATTTGGTGTTGGTGGATATCTTATGAAAAAAACAGGCTTTCACCCCGCACCAGTAGTTCTTGCTATGATATTGGGACCATTGGCTGAAGGTGGTTTACGTAGAACACTTGTAATGGCTAAAGGGAATGTTTTTACTTATTTGTTAGGTAGACCAATAAGTGTAACATTGATGATTCTGATTGTTATTGCTATAGTATCGCCAATTATACTTGATTATAGAAAAAAGAATTCAAAAAAACTAAAGGTTGAGAATGGCGTACCGGAAGAATAGTATTGTATTGAGTATGCAAAGGAGTATTGTAATGGTAAGTATAGGGAATAAAATAATCAAAAAAATTGACAGACCTTCAAGAGAGCTGGTTGAAGCGTTTAGAAATTTGCCAGTTGCGAATATTGGAGATGCTATGGGCCGTTTGGAAGCCGTTGACTCAGAAATATCCAGAATGAACAGCAACAACCTTTTGGGTGTTGCATTTACCGTAAGAGTACCTGCAGGGGATAATTTAATGTTCCATAAAGCTATGGATCTGGCAGAGCCTGGAGATGTAATAGTAATAGACGCAGGAAGTGGTAAGGATAGAGCTATCCTAGGAGAACTTATGGCTACTTATTGTGAAAAACGAGGGATAGCAGGTATAGTAGTAGATGGTTGTATTCGTGATGCTGCCATTATTAAAGAAATGGATATATCAGTTTATGCTAGAGGTTTGTCTCCCAATGGTCCTTATAAGAATGGACCGGGTGAAATAAATATTCCAGTAGTAATTGGTGGCAAAGTAATTCATCCGGGGGATATCATAGTTGGTGACAATGATGGCCTTATAGCAATAAGACCTTCTGATGCGGAAGCAGTTCTTGAGGAATCTTTAAAGATATTCGAAAAGGAAGAAAAAATACTTGATACAATCAAATCTGAGGGACTCTATATCAGACCATGGGTTGATGAAAAGCTAAATGAAATTGGCTGTATCATAAAAGACTGATATTTGATATGATGCCTCCAAGGTAGACAAAGTCTATTTTAGGAGGTTTTTTTTAGGAATAAGATTCAAACACTTTCTGTCTATTATAAATCAGAAGTGATATAATTTTGATTGAGAAATTGAAAAGAAGGATTGAGTATATGTATAATGGAGTAATTGAAAATCTGAAAATTGTTGCGTTGGTTTCACTTTGTGCTTATCCTTTGATTAAGCATCCCAGCTTGATAAGAGCTATATTAAAGGTTGCATCGTATAAAGAAAAGACAGTGATCGGGATTTACTTCGGTGTTCTGTCCATTATAGGGACGGTTACAGGAGTAGAAGTTTTCAATTACATCAGAATTCATGCTGGCATGCTAGGCCCTGTAGCAGGAGGCATGATAGGGGGACCTCTGGTTGGATTAATTGCAGGGATTATTGGGGCTGTATACAGATATTCAAACGGGAATATTACAGCAGCTCCTGAGAGCTTTGCAATCTTACTGGCTGGCCTGATAGGAGGCTTATTATTCTTAACTTCCAAGAATAAAAAAATTAATCTTTTAAAAGTATATGTTTTTGCACTAATTGCAGAACTGATAAGAGTTGTCTTGATTATAAGCAATATCTATCCAGAATCATTGGCAGGGGTTTACCTATCAATGGTCGCAATTCATATGATCATTGTTAATCCATTTGGTGTTATGATTCTTGTTTCTTTGGTTAAAGATATCCAGTATAATCAGAATCTCACAGGTGCAAATTATGCAGAAAAATCCTTGGAGGTTGCGAAGCAGTCCCTATCTGTTTTGGAAGATGGCTATGATGAGACTTCAATGGAAAAAATTGCCAACATAATTTATAGATATGTGGAGGTTCCAGCAGTTGCTATACAAAGCGCTGATGGGAGTTGTGTTTTTGTGGGCAGTGAGTCCATTAAATCCAGGATCAGAGAATCAAATGACAGTACAATTCTGAGCCCTTCAAAAAGGAACCAGTTTATGAATTTTGAGAAGTACCAACAAGATATGGTAATCATGAAAGCTCCCCTTCGGATTCAAGAACAGATCGTTGGAGAATTGCAATTTTATAAGATGAGCAATGAAATTGTAGCGACTGATACTAAAATGATTGAGGGTATTGCAAGTCTACTAAGTTTGCAGATACAAAACGCTTTGCTAAACGATCAAGAAAAGCTAATGATTCAATGGGAGTTCAACGCCCTGAAAGCTCAGGTTAATCCACACTTTCTGTATAATACATTAAATGTTATAAAAACTATGATTCGCTTGAATCCAGAAAAATCTCAGGATCTTATTGTAGACCTGGCTGATTTTTATCGTAGAAGCTTATCAGAGAGAGGCGATTTAATACCTTTTGTAGAGGAACTTAAGTTAGTAAAATCTTATATGGATCTGCAGGAAGCAAGATTTGGAAATAAAATATCATTAAGTATTGATATTGCACCGGAGGTCTATTCACTATCATTTCCTTCTTTTACAATACAGCCTTTGGTTGAAAATTCAATTATACATGGGATTTCAAATGATGAAGAGGTCAGACTGGAAATCAAAATTGAAGCAAAAATAAGTGAAGGTAATATGGTAGTCCATGTGAGTGACAATGGCAGTGGCTTTGACGAAAAAATACTGGCTGCACCTTATAATGATGTTAAACCGAAAAAATCCGGAATAGGTCTCAACAATATTAATATGAGGCTGAAAAGTATGTATTACAACAGGTATACTTTTTCATTGTCGAATACTGATATTGGTGCTTTAGTAACATTGATTATACCGGTGGATGAGGGGGTGAATCATGCAAATGAAAATTAAAATACTAATCGTTGATGATGAAGCCCATGTTAGGGAAGAGTTGGAGTATATTATTTCTCAGAAAAATGAGTTCGAATTATTACCATCAGTAAGTTCTGGGACACATGCGTTGAAGAGCTTGACCCAAAACCATCCTGATTTGATCCTATTGGATATTGATATGCCTGGACTTAACGGAATTGAGATAGGTAGGATAATTCACAATATGGAGAGCCCACCTTATCTTTTATATGTAACAGCGTATGACACTTATGCCTTGGAGGCATTTCAAGTTGATGCTGTAGGATATTTACTAAAACCAATTTCAAAACAAAAGGTAATTGCAAAACTTGAACAAGTCAAAAAGCTAGTTACGAAAAATTTAGTGGATAAAGATAATAAAGAGCCAACAAATACTAATACCGTTAAGAGGATTCATTATAAATTGGATGAAAGATATGTTTTCTTTGACCAGGCAGATTTGTTGTATGCATATTCAAAGGACAGAGAGGTATATCTTAGGATCAATGGAAAAGATCACCTTTATAATCAGCCGCTTAGCAGTTTGGAAGAGAAGCTGGACCCCAAATTATTCTTTAGATGTCATAGAAGCTATATTGTAAGGATTGACGCGATAATGGAAGTATCACCATGGTTCAACGGAACATATTTGATTGCAATGCATGAATCAAAAGAGTCAAACATTCCAGTAAGTAGAAGTAAAGTCAAAGCCCTCAAGAACTTGCTTAATTTATAGAAAAACTTAACAGCGAATAATGCAAATTGCATAATACACTTATTGTCAAAAAGTTTATACTGAAAACGACGATTTTAGACAAAAATATATTTGTTAGTGTTATCTTGGAGGCGCTATGTTCATTGCAAGGCAACCAATCTTTAATCGAATTTTAGAAGTGTATGGCTATGAACTTTTATTCAGAACGGGGAGTGAATCAAAAGCATATGATGGAGCATCGGATGTGCTTTCAACGGCTACTATCATTAGTGGTCTTTTTGAATCTGGGATTGAAAAGTACGTTGAAGATAAACGAGCGTTTGTTAATTTTGATGCCACTTTTTTAAATATGGATTTAGCTGAGCTAATAGAACCTAGTTGTTTAATTATAGAAGTATTAGAGACTGTAAGTGTGGATCAACATTTAATTGAGAGACTGGGAAGTTTGAAATCCAAGGGGTATAAGATAGCACTTGATGATTTTGCTGAATCATACAAGGATTATCCACTCATTCCACTGGCTGATATCATAAAATTTGATATGATGTCAACCCCAATTGATAGGATTCGAAGAGATGTGAAGCAAGCACTCAACCAAGGAAAGATTTTACTCGCGGAAAAAATTGAAACTGAAGCCGAATTTCAAGTCGCTAAGGAAATGGGTTTCCATTTATTTCAAGGATACTTTTTTAGCAAACCCAATATTATCGGTAAATCTGGAGACAAAACCACTACCAAAATCCAGTACTTTCGCTTAATGACTGAACTTAAAAAGGTAGAGCCCAGCTATCAAATTTTAGCTGAGATTATTGAAAAAGATATTAAACTTGCCTATCGGTTGATGAAAGTCATCAGCACTCGTGCGGGTGATGATCTGGTATATTCCATTAAACGTGCGCTGACCTATATGGGACTCAAAGAGATTGAGAGATGGATTAGCATTATGATGCTTCGCGATTTAAGTGAACATAAGCCGCAAGAATTGATGCGTTTAGCTCTAGTACGCACCAAATTTTCTGAACTTATTGCGACAAATGGCCACATGAGAAAAATCAAGCATGAGGCATCCATGATGGGACTCTTCAGTACAATTGACGCAATGTTAGACCAATCGATGACTGAAGCTCTAGAAGGCATCTCATTACCCAAATCGGTATCTGATGCACTTACTTTGAACCAAGGTGTCCTTGCTCCAGTTTACAACGTCATTCATAATTATGAACGGGGTGAATGGTCTTCAGCCGATTTGCTTAGCCAACATCTCGGCATTACAGAGGGAGAACTTTCCCTCAATTATCGAGACTCACTCACATGGGCACGTGATATTGTTGCAATGATATATGAGTAATTAAATCATAAACAAAGTGACGATCCGGAATAAATTTTCTGGGTCGTCATTTTTTATGGGTTGACATTTATCAATAATACCTATAGAATGTAATTGACCCCCGGGGCAGGGGGTGCGAGTAATAAAATTCGAAGTCACAAGGCTTTGTAATTTCACTATTGAATATATTAGTTAGAGGTGAATAATATGGAAAAAATCGTTATTATCGGTGGCGTAGCAGCAGGAGCAACAGCAGCAGCAAAAGCACGAAGACTTTCGGCAGATGCTCAAATTACAATTCTAGAGGCAGGTGCTGATATCTCATTTGCAAACTGTGGACTGCCTTACTATATTGGCGGAGATATAAAAAGCAGATCTAAACTTATATTACAAAGCCCTGAGAGCTTTAATGATGAGTATCAGACTGCAGTTCACATATATACAACTGCAACAGAAATTGACAGAGAAAACAAAATTGTGCATACGGTAGATTCAAGAACTGGTGAAAAGAAAACCTTCGAGTACACCAAACTCATCCTTGCTCAAGGTGGAAAGCCTATTGCACCACCACTTCCAGGCGCAGATCAAGATCATGTTTTTCAGTTGTGGACACTTGATGACATGGATCGAATCAATTCATTTATAGAAAATGAAAAACCAAAAACAGCTGTTGTTGTCGGTGGTGGTTTCATAGGTCTAGAAATGACAGAAGCACTTGCAAAAAGAGGTATGAAAGTATCAGTCGTTGAAATGATGCCACATGTCATGGGAATCATGGAAGCTGAAATAGCAGGATTTATCCAGCAGGAAATGATTTCTTATGGAGTCGATTTATATACAAACAAAGCGCTTGCTGAGATCGAAACTAAGAATGTTAAGCTTAAGGATGGCACAATAGTAAATGCAGACATGGTTCTACTTTCAATCGGCGTTCGTCCTACACTTAAATTGGCTCAGGAGTCTGGTCTCGCCATGGGAGAAGCTGGTGGGCTGCTTGTGGATTCAACACTTAGGACAAGTGATGAGAATATTTATGGTGCTGGAGATATGATTGAATTTGAACATCGTGTTCTCGGTAAGAAAGTTCGTATTCCTCTTGCAGGACCAGCAAACCGTCAAGGTCGAATCGCTGCTGAAAATGCACTTGGAAAAAATCATGAATACAGTGGACCAATTGGTACATCAATCGTCAGAGTTTTCGAAGCGGTCGCAGGTATGACTGGACTTTCTTTAAAAGCTGCAAGAGCTGAAGGCATTGATGCAGATGCAATTGTAATCCATAAAGAACACCACACTTCCTATTATCCTGGTGCAGAAATGGTAACTTTACTCGTTGTTTACGACAAAGAATCTGGGATTGTACTCGGTGGACAAACTGCTGGTTACGCAGGCGCTGATAGAAGACTAGATGTCTTAGCGGTGGCTGTGGCGTCAAAACTTACAGTTTCCGATTTAGCGGATATCGATTTTGCATATTCTCCACCACTCGGAAATGCTAACGATGCAATGAACATGGCTGCCTACGTGGCTGAGAATAGAATTTCAGGTTTCTCTCCTACTATGACAATCAATGAACTTGATGCATATCTAGAAGGAAAAAGAGCACAATGGGTAGATGTAAGAGATGTTTTTGCATTTGAAAAATCGCATGTTGAAGGTTCAGTAAATATTCCAATCGAAATTCTTTCTTCAAATCTTGATCAACTTCAAAAAGATCAATTAATTTTTATCTACGATAAAACAGGTAAGAAAGGTCACCAGGCACTGCGTATTCTGATTGGCGCTGGGTTTACGAATGTATTTAATGTCAGCGGTGGATTTATCAGTCTTTCGAACTATGTAAGTGCAGTTACACCAGTAAACTTCGTTTTAAATCTTCCAGCTCCAGCAGTGAAAACTCTCGGAGAATCAATTAAGGAAGAAAAAGTGGAGACTAAGAAAGAAGAAGTTAAAGTGGAGACTCCAACTGGTCCATTGATTATTGATGTGCGTACTGCAGAAGAGTTTTCATATGGTGCCATACCAGGCGCAATTAATATTCCTCTAGATGAACTTGAATATCAAGCTAAAAAACTTGATAATAAAGATAGAGAGACAATCTTATATTGTGCATCAGGAGCGAGGAGTGCCTATGCACTACAAATCCTCAAAGCTTACGGTTTCACAAATGTTGAGAACGGTGGCGGAATTTCAAGAATGATGGCTCGTGTTAGAAGTTAAGCAAAATATTACAAAGGTATATAAAAAGACGACTTGAACTTTGAGTCGTCTTTTTTCTTGTACATCTGGACGAATTTTAAAACTAGAAGTGTTATAATT
>JAGXHV010000063.1 GCA_024636005.1 Bacillota bacterium | reverse complement strand
TGTTATGTTTTTGGGATTTGGTGTTAAGGCAGCGCTTGTGCCATTTCATTCTTGGCTACCTGCGGCCATGGTGGCACCAACTCCGGTAAGTGCTTTGCTACATGCTGTAGCAGTTGTAAAAAGTGGTGTTTTCTCTTTGATGAGGATGACCTATTTTATTTTTGGAGCAACAGCTGTTAGAGCGCTTGATGCTCCCAAATACCTAATACCATTTGTTGTGGTGACTGTAGTGATGGGGTCGTTTTTGGCATTGCACCAAGAACATTTAAAAAAGAGGCTCGCTTATTCGACGATTTCGCAGCTGGGATATATGCTTCTTGGCATTTTGATGTTGAATCCAAATGGTCTTATTGGTGCGATGCTACATATGATCAATCATGCGATTATAAAAATCACGCTGTTTTTCATTGTGGGTTCAATTACATTGAAAACTGGAAAAAAATATATTCATCAGATTCATGGTTTGGGTAGACAAATGCCGATTTCGATGCTCTGCTTTTCTGTGGCTGCCATTTCTCTTGTAGGCATCCCGCCGACGAATGGATTTGTTAGCAAATGGTTTTTAGGTCTAGGTGCAATGGACGGCAACAATCTGTTTTATATTATGATTTTGCTGCTCAGTGCTTTTCTTACCGCGGGATATTTGCTTCCGATTGTCGTGGCTGCGTTTTTTTCAAATCATAAGAAGCATGAAAATGAACATGATGAAACTGAAATCGAGATGGAGACCATTGATGAAAATCTGGATCCCGAGAGAGCGATACTGGTGCCTATAGTAGGATTAACAATTTTAATTGTGGTACTGGGTCTTTTTCCAAATCCGGTTATTAGTTTCTTAAATGCTATTATTGTAGACGCGTTTTAGGAGGTCTTACATGTATTATATGCTCATAATTCTAATACTTCCTTTCCTAGCCTCATTCGTGGGGTTTTACTTGGGGCGCCGAAGTGAAAAACTTAGAGACGCGTTCAACGTTCTATTTACAGCCATCGAGTTTTTACTGGTGATCATGCTGTTTCCTGAACTCAAAAACGGTTCAATTGAATACAGTGTTCCAAATATCATGGGTACTGGAATTCATCTCAAAGTAGATATTCTAAGATATGCAATGCTGTTTATTACGGCATTGATTTGGCTACTGACAACTATGTATTCCACTCAGTATCTGATTAAGTATAAAAATAGAAATCGGTACTATTTATTTTTTATGCTCACTTATGCGACAACTATGGGAATGTTCATGTCCGCCAATATGCTCAATTTGTTCACATTTTTTGAAGGATTGTCTTTTACGTCTTACCTCCTGGTCATTCATGATGAGGATCAGTACAGTCATGATGCGGGTAAATCCTATCTTTCAATGTCTATTGCAGGTGGTATGGTCATGCTCTTTGGGATATTCATTGCATTTGATTATACAGGGACACTTGAACTGGCTGAAATGGGAGTGGAGCTTTCGAAGCTCGGCGGAGAAAAATATATCATAGCACTTCTAATCATGTTTGGTTTCCTGATCAAAGCCAGTGTTTTTCCTCTTCATACTTGGTTACCTAAGGCGCATCCTGCTGCTCCAGCTCCTGCGAGCGCTATACTGAGTGGTATTTTGGTCAAAACAGGAATATTTGGTTTGATCATAGTAGTAACAGAAATATTCCCATTTGATTACGCCATATCAATGGCACTTTATTTGCTCGGGATCGTCAACATTTTGCTTGGCGGAGGTCTAGCTTTGATGCAAAGAAACATCAAACGAATTCTTGCTTATAGCAGTATGAGCCAACTTGGGTTCATGCTGATGGGTGTCGGACTTGTAGGTATTTTGGGTAAAGAAGGCGGACTAGCACTTGCTGGAACGATTCTTTATATGATCAATCACGCCTCTATTAAAGTTTTGCTTTTTCTTGGAGCGGGAATCATCTATATGGTTCTTGGGGAACTCAGTATCAATTTCATTAAAGGATTCGGTAGAGAAAAAACACTTCTGAAAGGGGTCTTTTTGATTGCGATTTTAGGTCAAAGTGGCGTTCCGGGTTTCAGTGGGTATGTCTCAAAAACGATGTTGCATGAGGCTATACTGGAAGCTTCTCATTTGACGCACAATCCATTTTTTAAAGTATCTGAAGCGCTGTTCATTATTGGTGGTGGACTGACAGTAGCTTACATGACGAAGTTGTTCTATGCCATCTTCATTGAAAAAAACGAGAAATTTTATGGGCAGTATAAATCACATATTAGTAAGAGGGCACTGATTCCGATGAGTGTACTGGCTCTTATGATTGTGCTAATTGGAGTGCTTCCAAATGGACTAGTGAATCAATTGCTCGGGTATTCTGAAAGTATCGGTATGCATATTCCTCTTGAGATGCACTATTTTTCATGGACAGCAATCGGGTATTCGTTGCTTTCTATCCTAATTGGAATTGTGATTTACTTTGTGGTTGTCAGAAAGATTTTGATTGTAAAGACAACTGAAGGAATGCAATACATCAATCCATCGCAACATTGGATCAGTCTTGATGAAAATGTTTATGGACCAATCCTTTCTGGAACCTATAAAGTAATGACTGTGCTATTCAAAGCACTTGACAATATTTTGATTCATTCTGTGGGTTATACGACAATGCTGATCAAGTGGATTTCAGAACTTGACAGTGTTGTTGTACCGAAACTGGAATGGCGTAAATTTATGATGACACCTCCAATAGATAAGACCATAGCAAATGGAATTGATGTGGCATCCGATAAATTGATGTCTCAAAAAACAGTTTATGTGACAAAGGTATCTGGTGAAGCGAATAAAGTAAAAGTGATTTTCTCTGGTCTGTTCGATAAGGCGTCAACGTTGACCGCATCGATTTTTCTTATTGGAATAGTGTTGGTTGTCAGTTTGTTATTTGTGTTTGCAACACATTAAAAAACTGAACATAGAAAAGCTTAAGGTTGAAAATGGTGGTTTTTGGGGGCAGCATTGGTGATTCAGGGTGGAAAAGGGCTGGATATCAAGGTGTTTTAGTGGTTTATAGGGGCTTTGCCATGGCACGCAATTTGCGATAGAGTTCGTAAAGGGGTGAGTATATTATGGCATGGTTCAATAAAAAGAATGTTGAGGAAGCCACATTGTCTTTAACACAAAAACCAGAGATATCAGATGAAGAAATGACAAATGAACTGATTGGTATTATGAACACATATGTTTTTTCAATTGATAGACTGTATATGGATCTGAGGGAAATTGGACAGCAATCTGATGCACTTAAAGGTATGTCGGATGAGCAGAGTGATCGAATGCGTGTGATTCAGGAGCAGATTGAAGAAATATACAGCCATATGCAGGAACAACAGTCCCAGTCTATTGAAGCCGCTCAAGCAACAAAAGATGCTTATGTGAGGCTAGGGGAAAGTGTGACTGTATTAGAAGAAGGCGTGAATCAGTTTAGAGCCGTTGAGATAGAAATGAAGCATCAGTCTGAGTGGGTTGAAGCTATGGATCACGGTGTAGAAGAGGCTTATAGAATGATTGACCGCATTAGAAAACTATCTGCTCAGACCAATTTGTTGTCTCTCAATGCAGCTATTGAGGCAGCCAGAGCAGGAGAACACGGTAGGGGGTTTGCTGTGGTTGCTGGTGAGGTGTCCAAACTTTCAAAGGATACCAACGAGGTGCTTGCAGATATGAGTGGTGTATTACAAACCCTGCGGCACACCAATGAGCAAATCAGAGTCGCTATGGATGAGTCCATGGTCAAGGTAGTTGATCAATCCATGTTGTTGACAAAACAGATTGAGAGCATGGACATTGTCAAAGGACAGGCCAAACTGGCCTGTGATCTCAATGAAGATCTTGCAGAGGCATCGGCACAGGTCAGTGAACAGGGACAACTGGTTCAGGAGGTGTTCAAGGGGGCCTTTGATGTTTCAGTCAAGATGCATCAAGTGGCTGATGATACTCATGCAGCCATCGCCAATCAGACGCAGATAGTGGATCAACTGAGTGATGCTTCTGGGTCGTTTGAATCTCTTAACATGAAATGGATGGGGCGTACAAATTCTGAAGAGGATGAGACTTTATCCTTAACAGTGGCGAGCTCTCCATATGAACCATTTGTGATTTATAATGAGAAGACACATCAGGTTTCGGGGACGGATGTGGATTTGATCAAGCGCATATTTCCAGAATACAAAGTGGATTTTAAAGTAGTGCCTTGGGATACTTCTATTGAGATGATCAAAAAAGGGTATTCACAAGTGCTTCCAGCGATATCCAAACAGTTGGATCGAGAAACTTATCTGATTTATAGTGACAACTATCGCAAAGTGGAAAGTTATTCATTCTATGGGATGGAGGGGATCACCCGAAACGTTTTGCAGCTGGAGGACTTGAAGGGACTAAGAGTAGGTATTGTTAAAGGATATCGATATTTTCAAGCTTTTGAAACCTATAAAGACTGTGAGAAAAATGAGAGCATCAACGAACGTGTGCTCTTTGAAAAGCTTGCAAAGAAACAGCTCGATGTGATATTGGTCAATACTTATGTCGGGGATCACTTGGTGATGACCAACAAGAAGTGGAGTGGATTGCCTAAACTGCCATTTGGATATGTGTCGCATCTTGCGGATACAAGAATGGGATTTTCAAAGGATGAAAAGGGGAAAAGATTATTGGCTTTATTCAATGAACGTCTTCCTGGATTGATGCAGAATAAATAGGGTATCAAGTATCAAAACGCTTGATTGACAGATTGGAGAATAATCAATGTGCACGATACTTTTTGCCTATAAATCACATCCGAAGTACCCCTTCATTTTTTTAGGGAACAGAGACGAATTCAAAAATAGACCTTCGATGAGCGCACATTTCTGGGAAGAACATCCGAATGTTTTCGGTGGAAGGGATCTCATTGCATGCGGAACATGGACCGGAATCACTAAGGAGGGGCGCATAGCATTCATCACAAATCATAGACAGTTGCCCCTTAAACGAGATGTCCCCAAATCAAGAGGTGCACTAACGAGTGAGTTTTTGGTGGGGGAGGAAATGCCTAGGGTTTTCCTGGAGCGTATTCAGAAGGAACACACGGATTATGCACCGTTCAACCTGGTCGTCGGCGATTTGGAGGAGTTGTGGTTTTATTCCAATATTGAAGATGAAATCAAGCCAATAAAGCCTGGCATTCATGGACTCAGCAATGGTTTTCTCGATACGCCATGGTATAAGGTGGAAAAAGGGATGCGAAGACTTGAGGATCAGATCGGCGGGGAGCTCACTGTGGAGAATCTCTTTGAGATTTTGAATGACGATGAAGTGCCGCCAGATGACCTACTCCCACGGACTGGGATCTCGATTGAACTTGAACGGACTTTATCATCCATCCATATAGATACACCTGAATATGGGACGATTTTCAAGACAATCATTTTAGTGGATCAGAATGGACAGATCAGCTTTTATGAAACAAAAGACAAAAATTCAATAAAGCTCGCCTCAAAATTCAAAATCATCGATGGATAAAGAAAAGTCAGCCTTCCGGCTGACTTTTGTGTTTACTCACGGTATTCAAGTATGTCACCGGGCTGGCAATCCAGTGCTTTGCAGATGGCCTCAAGAGTTGAAAATCTGATGGCTTTGGCTTTTCCATTTTTGAGAATGGACAAGTTGGACATAGTTATTCCGACCTTCTCTGTAAGTTCGGTAACGCTCATTTTTCTTTTTGCCAGCATCACGTCGATGTTAATTATAATTGCCATGGCTGCCTCCTCACACGGTCAGGTCGTTTTCGGATTTGAATTCTATGGCATCTTTCAGAAGCTTTTGAAGTATGGCAGCGAAAAATGCGATCACCAGAGAAGCAAATATTAAGATCAGTCCGATCAATATAATTCCTGGAGCATCATCCCATTCCCCTAATATATAAAAGAATGGCATTATGAGTGTATACATGATACTGATGGCGTAAGCACATTGCTTGATATTCTTTAGTGCATTAACGGAAAGATCCGAGAATGCCTTGTTCGCATCAATGAAGTTAAGGAGTTTGAAGGACTGATAAAGCGCTAAATAGTATGGTATAGCTGTGGCATACATAACGGTGAGGACCACATAAATATATATACTGAAATCAGGATGATATCTCAAGATTTCTTTTGCAATGGACGGTAAGATGAATATGCAAAACGCCAAGATTGGAAGTCCCATTATAATCAGTACAGTTTTTAAGAAGAGTGTCGTTCCTCTTTCCATAATTAACCTCTCATTTACACGTAGTATTTTAGTAATATGGTAACAAAACATTTATTGAATTGCAATAAATATTTATTGAAAAAGAACCGCCATTTGCGTACCTGGTACGCAAATGGCGGTTCTGTTTATTCTTCTTCTTCTTCATCTTCCTCGTCAAACAAAGTGTCAAACACTTTGGATACCAGTTCATATTCTTCATCACTAGTGATTTCAGTAAGTTCGATGGAACCGTCCTCATAATCCAGGAAACCATAAAGCATCGCAATTTCCTC
>JAGXHV010000062.1 GCA_024636005.1 Bacillota bacterium | reverse complement strand
TTTCCTTACGCATTTTTCAGATTATAGTTTACCATGAAGGACCTCTGTTGTCGACTGAACGTCAAAAGATTCAATATGTTTTGCTACACTTAGCACTAAATTAACAACTGTCATATGATTGTAATTCAACAAATCTGAATCCACATACGGATCCTCAGAAACATATGCAAAGAAATCATTTTCTTTTTTAAACGTTACGTCAAATCCAGTTGAATCCGCAATTCTCTTTGTTCTGACATCACTCTTAACAAAATCTTGTATACATTTGGTTGAACCATAGTCTCCGTAAAAAGGATCCATCACATCTGGAAACACATAATTGCCCTCTTCTACAATTCTTACTTTATGGTTGGATACAACAACTTTATTTAACCCAAAATGATATTGATCACCTCTTGATAGATAGTGAACCAACAAGTCTGCCACTTCAAAATCAAGATCCATACCACCAGCAGAATAAGTTGCCTTTACTGGATCAACAATGAATATGCCATGGTTACCTATTACTTCACCGATCATTTCCCCATCAATTACTCTCACTGGAAAAGCAGTCCCTTCATCAGCTCCGATACCGATCCTTGCACCAGTATCTCTTAATGCAACTATAAGTCTACCAAGTCTTCCTCTATCATCAAAATGTGTATCCGTCAGTACATTCAAAGGAAGTAAAGCTGCGCCAGAATGCATTATATTATTATTGGGAACTGTTGGTGTCATCTCATTACTAGCCGGAATTTCTTTAATTGTAAATTCTTCTGTACTATTGGTTTCCAGCACTACAGCAGGAATACCATAACCAAATACACAGTCACTCATAACATGCATTCCAGCGCTTGTTCCTGCCACAACGCCACCACGATCATACACATAACGTATGGCCCTAAGTAGTAGTGTATCCTCCCCATTTCCTCTTAAGAGTGTCTTTGCATGCTTGGACTGATCGCCACCTTGTAGATATACAGCCGCACAGGTTTTTACGACCCCCGCCCAATAGTCACTCTCAGCTACATAATTGTGGTACTCTCCTTCAGGGTGATCTTGTGTATCAATCGACAGTGGAATAAAAACCGGTTCAAAACCCAAAACCCTAAAATTGTCTTCTAATGATCCCAGTTCAGGATCTTTATAATAGTAGTGATTTATGACCGCACTTAGCGTCTCTCTTGAACTACTAAACATTGCAATTCTAGGTGTTCCACCACCAGATGCGATTCTAATATATTCATAGAACCACGCACTATTTGGATCAGATGATGAAGTATTTCCACCAGCAGGCATGATTGTACCAATACCATCACCTATACGGTCAGTTTCAGATTTTGGAACGGGTTCCGTTATTATCATCTTCTGTGCAGTTGCTATATCCAAAATACCACTCGCACTCACCGCTGCACCATAGACATAGTAAACCCCTTCGCAAAAGGATTTTGCACTATAAATATCCTTTTGACCTTGATTAAATGCTACCTGCTCACTACAATCATCAACAAACTTTGCGCGATTTTCACCAATCAAAGTAAAAATTTCTTTCATTGTCAAATGCTTTAACATAAGATCAGACTTTCCATAACCAGCATGCCCTTTTTCTGTCAAAGTATAAATATCTTTTTCTGAATAGAAAATAATAGTTCCTATTATTCTGTCATCTGCTTTAGAAGTTAAATCAACTGAGTATGATTCTATTAATTTCCCTGTACCATTCCAAGAAATACCATGATCTGTAATCCTATTACGACTTGTCACTGCGTCACCAACTCTCACTTTATAACTGCACTAAAATTCAAACGATGAATAGTCAGGCACTTGTTCTAAGAAAGACTTTTGAATTTCGTTTCTCAAAGCTTCCTGGCTGAATATTTCATAGGCCAATGCGCTCAATGCCTTTGCACCTTTAATCAACATGTCATCGCTCAAACTTGAGATAGAAGCCTCCGTGAATACTGTTGTGTGGGACTTTAGGTCATCCCCAATGCGTATATAAGGATGGATGGTTGGGATTTTCAGAGAAACATTCCCAACATCCGAAGACCCTAGTTTTATATAAGGTTCTGGATAAATCACAATTTCATTTAGGTCTTCTAAATGCTTCTTAAAGTGCTCGGCCATTACATTGTTGGGGTAACGTTCAGCATATGGTAAACCAAATACATATTCAGCTTTAGCACTGGTCAACATTTCCGATGCGTTGATGGCTTGTATGATTTTATCTTTGGCGACCTTAAGGTCCAACATGGTCTTTGCTCTGATACAAAACTCCGCACTGGCTTTGTCCGGAATGATATTGGAGGCTGTGCCGCCTTCTTTGATATAACCGTTGATGTTCACATCCTTTGGCATCTCACTGGTCAGCATATCTAGTGCATTGAATGTATGAATCAGAGCTTTTAAAGCGTTTATTCCTTTTTCAGGTGTCGATGAATGCGCCCCTTTTCCACGGTAAGTTACCACGACATCTACGAGTGCTGATCCACCTCTTTTGACCATATTTATTGAACCAGGATGTACCATCATGGCATAGTCTACATCATCAAAGCATCCTTTATTCAGCAAAATAATTTTGCCTCCACCCGTTTCTTCAGCGGGTGTACCGATGATGATCAATTGCCCATCTATCTGATCCATCACAGAAGAAAAAGCTGCTGCTACCCCACATGCTACCGCACTGATGATATTATGACCACAGCCGTGGCCGATTTCCGGCAATGCATCATACTCTGCCAAAATAGCAATTTTAGTTTTTCCATGTCCTATAGTGGCTTTAAAAGCTGTGTTTAACTCCTCTATGCTCTTTTGTACGACAAACCCTTTTGACTCTAAATAATCACATATGAGTTGAGATGCCAGCACTTCCTCAAACCCCAATTCCGGATTTTGATGAATCTCATGACTCAATGCAACGAGCTCGGATTTACACCTTTCTATGAGTTGATACAGTTGCTCTTGCATAGATTCCTCCTATTTACAAACAACAAAACCCTCTATTATTTTAATACAAAATGGCCTTCTTCAACTTCAACCATTTTCTCTTGACCAGAGAAGGTTGCTACAAATTCATGAAGCTCTTTTTCTTTTTCTCTTATTGGATCGGGGGTTGGTATTGAAGACAATAAGTTCTTTGTATAGTCGTGCATTGGGTTATTGAAAATATGATGCGTGTAACCCAGTTCAACAATCCGACCTTTATAAAGAATGGCTACCCTATCTGCTATAAATTTTACAATCGACAAGTCATGAGCGATAAACATATACGTTGTATTAAACTCTTCTTTGAGTCGATTTAGTAGGTTGATTACACCCGCTCTAATTGAAACATCCAATGCTGAAATGGGTTCATCTGCAATTACAAACTTAGGTTCCATCACGAGTGCCCTTGCAATGCCAATTCGCTGCCTTTGCCCACCACTAAACTCATGAGGGTAGCGCGAGATAACACTTCTGGGCAGTTTGACTTCATCCAGTAATTTATACAGCAAGATTTGCTTATCTTTCAGTACTTTTTTATCGTAGTGCGCTCGTAAGCCCTCTGATATAATATATTCAATTTTTGCCCTTTCATTCAAAGAAGCCATAGGATCTTGAAAGATCATTTGGATTTCTTTTTTGAGGGACTTATCTCTCGACTTGATGCTTTTGCCTCTAAAAACAATATCACCACTGTGAATCTTGTTTTCTCCAATGATTGTACGTCCAATGGTGGTTTTTCCACTACCACTTTCACCAACCAAAGCAAATGTTTCACCTTCATAGATGTCAAAAGAAACCCCATCCACGGCTTTGAATTTTTTTCTGCCTTTAGAAAAAACAACTTCTAAATCTTCAATGCTAATCAATTTTTTCCGGTCCTTATGATGCAATTCAACTTGTTTCACTGCTGTGTTTCTTAGTTCTATCTCTTCTAAAAAATCAAATGTTTTTGGTTGTGGTGCTCTTTCATCCACTGCCCATGTTTTTACTGTGTGGGTTTCACTCAGTTGATAAAATGGGGGTGTTTCAACAAAATCAATTTCCAGTGCATCAATGTTTCTTTCCGCAAAAGGATCACCAATAATAGGTTGAGTCATCACAGGTGGTGTCCCTTTTAACGAGAATAGTTCTTTACCTTTTTCACCCAATTGGGGTAACGATTTGAGCAAGGCGATTGTGTATGGCGATTTTGCTCTATAAAATAAGTCTTCGACACTTCCAGATTCAACGAATTCTCCTGCATACATAACACTGACACGGTCTGCAATATTTGCAACAACACCTAAATCATGAGTGATAAAAATAATGCTCATCTTGAATTTTTCTTTTAGAGTTTTGAGCAGCTTTAAAATTTGTGCCTGAATGGTGACATCTAATGCTGTCGTCGGTTCATCACAAATTAGGATGTCAGGACGGCAAGCAAGCGCAATAGCGATAACAACTCTTTGACGCATCCCACCACTAAATTCAAATGGATACTGATTGAACCTTCTTTCAGGTTCATGAATACCCACATCCTCCAATAGTTTGAGCGCTTCTTTTTTTGCGATCGCAGTAGTATAGTGATGATGTAATTTCAACACTTCAATCAACTGATTCCCTATTTTTTTAAGTGGATTCAATGAAGTCATGGGATCTTGAAATATAAACGCAATGCGTTTTCCTCTGATCTTTTGCCATTCTTTTTTAGTGCTCGTCAAAATATCATGCCCATCCAGCAACACTCTGCCACTTGAGACAGAACCATTCGCATCCAGCATGCCAGCAATCGCTTTGGTAAAAACACTTTTACCACTTCCACTTTCACCAACAATGGCATGAACTTCATTGTCATTGATATCAAAGTTTACATTCCGAACCACTTTTATGGTTTTACCACGAAGTGCAAATTCAACATTTAATCCCTCTACTTCTAGTATTTTATTCATAATTTTTTGGCTCACTTACATCCGATAATTTGTTTCCCAAAATATAAAAGGCTACAGTGATAAACGACAAGATAATGGTTGGATACAATAACTGAGAGGGATAAGCTTGAAATGATGAAATACCCGCTTGAACCAGAGTGCCTAAAGAGATTGTACTTTGCGGCAGACCCAATCCAATATATCCCAAAAATACTTCCGATCCGATTGTATAAGGTACTGTAACAGCGGTTTCAAGGATGATGATGCTCACCAAAAATGGTAAGATGTTTTTGAGCATAATTACCCTTGGTTTAGTGCCTAATGAACGAGATGCAATATTGTACTCAGCGTCTCGAATGGTAAACACTTTGTTTCTGATAAACCGAGCTACACTGATCCAGCCCGTTAAACTAAGCCCAATCACTATGGTTAAAAAACCTGGTGACAAAATATATGATAAGAGAATCAATATTATGGTCCTGGGCACATTGGAGATAATGTTATAAAGCTCAGTCATAAAGCGATCTGCTTGCCTGACGTATCCCCAAAACAAACCTGCTATAACACCTAAGATCATATCTATTGAGCCTACGGTCAAGCTGAGTAGTAATGAAGTTTTCACCCCAAACCAGGTTCTAGCAAAAATATCCCGTCCTATATTATCTGTTCCAAACCAGTGCTCTGAGCTTGGTGGCTGATTCCAATCGAGTATCATTTTTGACTTGGCAAAAGGGTCTGTAGGTGTCAATAATGTGTAAACTATGGTAAAAGCAAGCAAGCCTACAACTCCAACGAAAAGCACCAACGCAGTTTTACTGCGAAAAAATTTTTTAAAAGTTTCATTCCAGTAAGAAAAAACGTTTTCAGTTTCTATTTGAAATTCCTGTACACTTCGGTTGGCGTACGAAAACAACTTTTTTTCTTCCACGTTTAGTCTCCTTTCGACAGTTTTATTCTTGGATCAAGTACAGTCATGAGTATGTCTCCCAACAAAATACCCAAAACACCTAAAATCGAAAATATCAACACCAGTACCTGAACCAAGTTATTGTCTTGTCTTTGAATAGCTGTTATCAACAGCCTTCCCATGCCTGGAATACCATACAAGTTCTCAACAACCAAAAACCCCGCAATGGTCAACAATATTTCAGTTGGAATCTTTTGAGCAATGGGTGTTACAGCATTTCTAAAAATATGCCCATAAAAGTTTTGCGTATCACCAATACCTTTGCTGATATTAAATTTCACGTAATCTTTGCTTTTTTCATCCACCATAAATCTTCTGATCCAAATCGCGTAATTTGCACTGCTGACAATAGCAATTGAAAATACAGGCAACATCCAAGTTCTTGGATCAGCTTGTACAAACTGCGTTGGCAAGTTGAGCCACTTCGTCACAAAGATTTGAATCATAAAAAGATAGATTAGATTGGGGACACTTCTGACAAACACCACGTAAAAAGTGCCCACATGGTCAATGAACGTGTCTTTATACTGTGCCATCAACGTGCCCAAAACGACGCCCATCAAAATACTCAATGCGACCCCGGTCAATCCAAAAGCGATGGAATAACCAGCTTTCTCTCTGATTATCCCACCGATTGGTGACTTGGGAGAAACCGTAATGGATTCTCCCAAGTTACCTGTTAAGGCATTGCCAATAAATTTAATGTATTGTGAAAAAACATTACCCTTAACACCGATCTCCTCAAGATACAGTTCCCTTTGCGACTCATTCAATCTCTCATAATCATTCCGCGTGAAATAGCCAGAAGTTGGTAATTGTCTTAACAATATGAAGATGAGAAATGTGACGATAATCACCGTAAAAGTGGAATGAACCAATCTTTTAGATAAGTACTTCAACATATTAGAACCCCGCTTCGTCTTTCAATGATTCAAATTCATCTTTTGTAAGGATGTGATCAAGTTTGCTCATTCCTTTATACTTAAAGCGAGTGATTCCAAATCCACCATAAGGTACTTTAAATTGATCAGTTCTACTCATAGAGTATCCACCACCTGCCGCTTTATATACGACGATATAGGCTTTATCCAAGAAGTAAGCTTCTGCCTTACTAAATAGGTCGTATCTCGCTTCCAGGTTTATTTCTGCCATAGCTTCTTCTATCATTTGATCAAATACAGGATCTGAATAGCGACCATCATTGATTGATCCATCAGTGACAAGACGTGATAACTGCGCTTCAGGATCTGCATACTTAAATGAGAACGAATCGTAAACCATGTCATAAAAACCGGGTTGAATAACATCATCGTATTTTGAATTGCTAAATTGCGCCAATTGAACGTCTACAACATCTGTGCCAAAAGTTTCTTCCACAGTCAGTTCGAACAATTCAGCCAACATGATATTGTCTGAGTCTTGGGAATCCACAAAAGTAATCGTGATTGGCAACTTGCCATCAACATCAAACTTGGCGATTGGACTCATATCAATTGTCGAAGCCGCAACTCCTGGGATGATACCATCTGGCGCGATTGCTGCGATTGCTTTTGCCATATACTCCTTCGCCAACTCAGGGTTATAAGTGTTTTCTGCCAATTCTTTAAATGGTTTAAGTGCAGGATAATCCGTATAATCAACACCATTACTATCAAATACCACACCATAAGGCGTGATTGTATTGGTTAAATTCGATGACGGATTGTAAGCATCAAATACTTGCTGCATCACACTTCGATCAATACCATAATAAAGTGCTTTTCTAAAATCATCGTTTTGAATAAAGGCATTGAACTCTGTATTTGGAGAATTGAAGTTCAATGAGAACCAGTAATTAACACTTGATTTCAAATCTGTATAGACATTGTCAATATATTCCGAATTTTTCAAACTCTCAACTTGTAACCCGCTTAGAGACACTGTATCGATTTCACTTCTTTTGAACATTTCAAGTGCCGTTGCAGCATCTGCAACTTTGAGCATATTGATCTTCTCAATCTTCACGTTTTCTTTGTCCCAATAAAAAGGATTGGCTATCAAATTGATTTGCTTATCTCTTTGCCATTGTGATAGATAATAAGCGCCATTGTAAAGCATTGTATCTGGTGTTAAGCCATATGAATCCCCAACAGTATCAACAAATTCTTTTTCCATTGGTAAGAACAACTCAGTAACAAGCATGGATAAGAAATAAGGTGTTGGCGCTTCCAAAGTGTACTCAAGAGTGTAATCATCAATAGCCTTAACGCCGACTGTTGAATCAAAAGTAGGATATACATCTTCTACGTTACCTGTAATAATGCCATCCTTAATATCAAGAATAGTATAATAGTAATCTGCAAAACCTAATACGGTATCTCTGACAATTTTTACATTTGTAACTGTGTTGTCTGGATTGGCTATATAGCGCATTGCTTCAACAAAGTCATCCGCTGTTACTTCATAAGACGTTTCATTGCCTTCGAAATCAACCCATTTAACGCCTTGCTTCAACTTAAATGTCCAAACGGTATAATCATCATTCGATGTCCAGCTTTCTGCTATTGAAGGGATATATTTCCCAGTTGAATCATTTTCAACCAGTCCATCTAAAGTATTGGCTGTCATTTTCATTTCTGTTGTGTTGGTTAAATTGTATGGATTAAGAATAGGAATCTCTTCATAGTAAACCAACGTATAAGAACTCAAATCAGCATCTTCTTCAACTTGTACTTCCGGCATCGCCTCTGTAGTGCTCACATCGTTTCCTTCTACTGTTGATTCCTCCTTGGGTTGACAACCAATCAGGCTGATACACATAACAAAAACCAGTAACATAGCTAAAAACTTTCTCATTATAATTCCTCCTCAATAACTTTAAGTGTGTGTGTATAAATTTCAAATGCGTTTTCAATCAGATCAAATGGTATGAATTCATTGGGCCTGTGTGTGTTTGTAATGTGATATTGCATCCTTGGACCAAAGACCAGACAATTTCCTTTAAAAGATCGACCATAAGTCGCGCTTCCGGACTTGAATGGTTTGCTTTCAAAATCATTTGTTACATCTTGATAGCATTTAAAAACTTTTTGCGCAAATGGCGAATCAATTTCCGTTAATGCACCTGGCAAAACTTGGTGCTCAACAAGCCTTAATCCTTTTGATTCTATAAATTCTTCAAACGACTTCATAAACACATATAAATCCACCTCAGGCGGTACTCTTAAATCAAGGTATAATACACCCTGCTTGACGATGCCAATGTTCAAAGTGACATCAGCTCCAATTGCCTCATCTTCGATAAAATCTAATCTGTGATCCCCACTTGGATACACCAACCGATTCACCACATCAAAAAGAATATCTGTATCAGGTGTTAAATAAGCCAACTTGATCAAAGCATTTTCACCACTTGTAGGTCTTGATGCGTGACCGCTCATCCCATGTACTTCAACAATTTCATCATCTTTATCCCATTTCACATACTCCATCACAGAGTTATAACCAACACCTCCTACAACATTTAAAGTACTCCCCGTATGAAGTTCATAATTCAGCAAATGCTTTTCTGAGTATGAAAATGGAAATGTGCCATCAATAACAAGTGTATATTTAGGCTCATGATGAACTTTTTTATAATGATCAATGCACCGAAAACCGGTTTCTTCATCACCTCCAAAAATGATTCTTATAGGATATTTGAACACAATCCCTTCATCCATCAATTTCTTTACTGCTAAGACTGCAATGGCGGAGGGCACTTTATCATCCGCCACGCCCCTTCCTATGAGTTTGTTGTCTACAACTTGCATTTCAAAAGGATTATGTGTCCATTGTTGTCGATCCCCTTCTGAAACCACATCCAAATGCAATAAAAGCGCGATATATTCCTCGGCTGTACCGGTTTCAGCATATCCATATTTTCCTTCCGGATCCATATAAACGATAAAACCCAACTGCTTGCAATACTCCAGCATCTCCTTGATACACAATGTAATATTATGACCAAAGACAGCATCTGATGAGCACCCACTTCTTTCATAAATCGATTCATATTGTATGAGTTTTTTACTCAGTTGAATAATCTCATTGAAATAATCCATAATGCCTCACTTTCACGACCGTTCTTTTTCAGAATATTCATTCTATTGATAATAACGCAAGTCCTATGCCAAAAAAAAACGCCTTCTTCATGTGATAATTGAAGAAAACGTGTTTTGTTGGTGGTTGTTTGGTGGTTATTTGGTGGTTTTTGTGGCATTATTCACTATCTTCCAGTGCTGACACTCCCAGTTCCGTTACAAACGTACCCAGTGGACCTTTGGAATTGTTAAGATATCCTGCCAATATGAGTTTTTGTACTCGACCCCTTATTTGGTTTTCAGTCATTTTCAATCGCTCATATGTCAAGCGATGAATGGTCTGTCTACCACAAGATACACCCGACTGATTGGTTTCATAAATAGCAGATAAGAGCACTTTTTCCACTTCACCTAGAGCAATTGTACGCTTATGTCGATCATAAACATCTTTGGGCAGTTCGTTCTTGGTGAGTATGTGGTCTTTAGCCAGCGCTTTCATGTACATGATGGTACTTTTTAGCTCTCTGATATTACCTTTCCAATCTTTTTGACGCATCAACGCTTCTGATTCCTCATCCATCTGATAGTTTCCTTCTAAGAAGTGTTCAATCAGAGGCACTATATCCGATCTACGGTCCCTTAGAGTGGGAAGATTAACAATCCCTATCTTGAGACGATAGTAAAGATCCTCCCTAAAATTACTTGAATCTACCATTTCGGCCAAGTTCTTGTTTGTTGCAGCAATGATTCTTACATCAACAGATTTTACGTGACTGCCTCCCACTCGAATGATTTCTCCCTCTTGTAGAACCCTGAGTAGTTTGGTTTGCATTTTTGGAGAAATGTCTCCAATCTCATCTAAAAACAAAGTGCCACTATCCGCTAATTCGAACAGACCACTTTTTCCACCTTTTTTTGCACCGGTAAATGCGCCATCCTCATATCCAAACAACTCACTTTCAATTAATGTGTCGGTAAACGCACTACAATTGATCGCTAAAAAGGCTTGGTTTTTTCTAAGGGATTCATTATGTATTGCAGAAGCAAATAATTCTTTCCCCGTTCCACTTTCTCCCTGAATCAAAATGGTTAATTCGCTTCTAGCCAGTTTATTGGCTACGTATTTCGCTTCTCTGATGGCCTTAGAATCACCAATAATATGATCAAAAGTATATTTGGCATAATGTCCTTTTTTGATCAACTCCCGGTTTAATCGGCGAGTTTCTAACATTCGCTCCTCTATGTTTTTGACAATCACAATAATCAAGCCACTTGATAACCGGCTTCTAGAAAACGCTAAATTAATATGGTTTATATGGAATATGCTTTCGTGTTCATTTTTTATGCCAATGCAAAAATCGATCAAGTCATAATCTGTGATGATTTCTCTTATGTCTTGTCCCACTAAGTTCCGGTAGGGCATATTGAAGAATTTAAGGAATTGATGATTGACTATCTTGATTTGATTCTGGTTGTCAAAAACCAATATGCCTTCATCGATACTTGAAAGAATCAAATTTAGTTGCTCATTTAACTCTTCTGTTTCATCAAGAAAACGACTGTTATTTTTGGTTATATTGATGATTTTCGATAAATACTTTTGGCTATAAGTACTGCCGATATCTTTATTTACCCCTACAACCTCCAAGATACCAAACACCGTTGAATAATCAAAAAGTCTCGGTCCAATGTCAACTACCTTTTCAATGCCTTCAGGTATGAGATGTAGTTCACCGGGTGTAACAGCAGTTTTGATCGCTCGATTAAAGTCTATACCTGGATAATAAGGTACGAAGTTGACATCCTCAAGTCCTATGGCCTGTAAATGATCAATGATATTGACAGTAGTTTCCATGGTGTCATTGACGACGAGCACTTGCTCATTTTTTTTAAGTCTAACCAACTTATCCAAACGGCTGAAGTCTATCGTCCTATACGCTATAATTTTTTCTTTAGAGCGTATACTGACATCGAGTATTTGAATTTCATCATAACTGATCTGACTTGAATAAATAATCAAATCACAGGTAATTATGCTAGGCAAATAATCATCAATGGCATATAACTCAATATCTGAGAATATTTCATGATACTCTATCAATTGATTTTTCAACGCCTCTGAAGTGCTCATAGAACCCGATATCATGGTAATTTTTTTATTCATCATTTCCCCTGATTGATTTGATAGCTTTTGCAATACCATTGTCATCCATACTATCCAGATACTCAATCAATTGTGCAATTTTCTCATATTCATTGATGGAAAGTAACACCGCATCAGGTTGATTGTTTTTAAAAATGAATATCTTACCAAAATTTTCCGCCTTTTCCCTACTGCTTTTGTAATTCTTGATCATTTCCGAGTTTGAAACTATTGCTTCCTTTAGAATATTCATTGTTTGGCTAGTCCTTTCATAAACAATATATTTGTCTGATGTCTGAATTTATATTATCATAATACCAAAGCAATTAACAAACAAATTTGTCAACAGGGAGCATTTATCATGGATATAATGATTGGCATGGCAATTACGTTTTTTATACTCATAATTTCAATATTTACCGGCATTTTTTTAGGTTTTCCTTTGTTAATCGGATTAATCATTTTTATATATATTGCGTGGAAAAGAGGTTTCTCAATAAAAGAAATCTTGATCATGTCATATATTGGTGGAAAGAAAGCATTTGTTGTCCTCAAAATTCTAGTATTAATAGGCGCTCTCACAGCAATTTGGATGGCTGCCGGGACTGTTCCTGGAATTGTTTATTATGGCATTAAGTTCATGAATCCCAATCTTTTCATTCTATATGCATTCCTGATCAGTTCAGTTGTATCCTTGCTCCTTGGCACATCCCTCGGAACCGCCAGCACTGTCGGATTAGCCTTGATCGTACTGGCTAAAGGCGGAAACGTCAATACAAATATAGTAGCAGGTGCGATTATTGCAGGCGCTTATTTTGGCGATCGATGTTCTCCGATGTCTTCTAGCGCTCATTTGGTAGCGAATATAACTGGAACCCATCTTTATACCAATATTCGAAATATGTTAAAATCATCTGTTTTACCATTTGCATTATCATTTATTCTATATGCACTTATTTCCATCAACCAACCTTTAAGTTTTGTTGGCAGCAGTATTGATACCGATATACTGAAGTTTTTCAACACAAACTTGATAGTCCTAGTGCCTTCGATGATCATCATTGTTTTTTCAATATTCAAAGTTAATGTTAAGATATCAATGCTCCTTAGCATTATTGCAGCTTCAATCATCAGTTTTTCAGTTCAACATTACAGCCCTTTTGAGATTATCAGTTTTTTGCTCATGGGATTCCGCTTGGAACCCGAAAATCCTCTCTACAGCATCATTCAAGGCGGAGGCATTATGTCCATGTGGAGACCTTCCGTGGTGATCTTGATATCTTGCGCCTTGGCGGGAATCTTTGAAGGCACGGGCATGCTGAAAACCGTGGAAGACCTTCTAATAAAGGCTCGAACACGAAGCGAACTTTTCTCCTACACGGTTGGTGTGAGTATTCTAACCGCTGCATTTGGATGCAGCCAAACCATTTCAGTAGTATTAACCAACCAACTCATGTCAAAACCCTATAAGGAAAAAGGTCTTGATCACTATAAGCTTGCCCTTGACTTAGAAAATACCGGGATAGTGCTTTCAGCGCTTATTCCTTGGAACCTGGCCGCTTTTGTGCCGACCACCACAATGAACGTAAGTAGTGTAGGATTTATTCCGTACGCATTTTATCTATATCTACTTCCAATCATCAGCTTCATTTATTATAGGTTCTCTGAAACCCAAAGATAATGTTGCATCGCCATGAGAGAATAAATCATGAGTGTGAGAAATATAGAAAAATCGTAAACCTACCGCTTCTATAACCACTTCAATGCTAAATCATTAAACGCTTTCAGATCCACTGGTTTGGGTAAGTAATCATCCATACCCGCTGTCAAGCACTTTTCTCGATCACCTTTTATGGAATATGCTGTTAAAGCTATAATTGGCGTTTTAATAGCTTTGGAATATTCAAAATCTCTGATTAAACCCGTAGCTTCATAACCGTTCATAATGGGCATTTGAACATCCATAAAGACAATATCAAAAGGATTCTTTTTAAAACTCTCAACTGCTTCTTTACCATTTTTAGTAACTGTTATAGACCAAGCATTGATCATAGCCAATTTTTCAATGATCATTCTGCTCGCTTCATCATCTTCGGCGAGTAGTACATTTATTTCTTTTTGACTTTTATTTTGTTTTAGCGAAGGGAACAGATTATTTTGAATTGATACCTTGTCCTTTAATAAAACACAGGTAAAATAGAAACTACTGCCTTCTCCATTTCGATTTACTACCCATATCTCCCCTTGCATTTTTTCGACGAGTCCCTTGCAAATAGAAAGACCTAAACCGCTTCCGCCATATAATCGTGTGGTGGAGCTGTCCACTTGATTGAATCTCTTGAAAAGAAGATTTAACTTATCCTTTGGTATACCAATACCAGTGTCTTTAACTAAAAATTCTAACTTAACACCTTCGCTGCTTTGTGCAGTACTATTTTTGACAATAATATTTACACCACCATTTTCAGTGAATTTTATTGCATTTCCTACCAAGTTTGATAAAACCTGTTTAATCCGATAAGGATCTCCAATAAAACATTCAGGGACATCGTCTTCTAGCGTCGCTTTAATATATAAATTTGCACCTTCTGCCGAAATTTTAAAAAGCGCTATGACTTCATTGATTAATTCTTTAAGGTTAAAGCTCTTTTTCTCAAGTTCGATTTTATCAGCTTCCATTCTGGAATAGTCTAGAATATCATTTACAAGTACTAAAAGAGAATCTGCAGAAGTACGAGCTGTTTTAATGAAATTTTCCTGTTCCTCAGTGAGATCAGTCATTTGCAAAAGTTGCAGCATCCCGATAAAGCCATTCATTGGCGTTCTTATTTCATGACTCATATTTGACAGAAACTGACCTTTGGCTATATTGGCTTCATCGGCCATTTTTTTTGAGACAACCAGTTCGTCATTCACTTCCTCAAGGCTTTCCAAGGTAGCGCGTAATTCTTCATTCATTGCTTCAAGTTCTTCACTATTTAAAATCAGTTCATCATTAATTTTCAAAAGTTCCTTTTCAGTGCGAATGCGTTCTGTTATGTCTTGTGCAGCGCCTCTAAGAGTAACGATATTTCCTTCAAGATCCTTTATGGCTTCTCCCATCACCCACATCCAACCATTTGAACCATCTGATGTGATTGTTTCCAGTACCAGTTCATATGGGATTCCATACGTTTTAGTCTTATCCAGTGACGTTGATAATTCCTTCCAACTGCTTGGAGTAAATAGCTTCATATGCTCTGTGTAGGGTGGTGGAGGTAAGCTTGGATCAAAACCATACATTTTATAAAGTTCTTCTGACCACTCCACTTGATTAGTGGTCAAGTCCAGTCTCCAGGTGCCTAAATGTGACGTTCGCTGTGATGTTAATAAATCATCTACATGCTGCTTAAGCTTGACTTCCAACTCCTTACGTTCAGTAATTTCAGTGAAAACTGCAACAAAATGATCTGGTTTGTACTGGTAGCCAGCACATTCATACCAGCGATTATTTTGTTCTAAGTATTGTTCAAAATAAACTGTTTCTCCTGTTTTAGCGACCTTTCCAAATACACCAATCCAATCAAATTTGTCATTTTCTATACCGGGAAAGACTTCTGTAACTCTCATTCCGATTGGGTTAACACCCGTTAAAGCCTGATATTTTTGATTTGCATCAATAAAATAATAATCAATAGGTTCTCCAAGTTCATTATAAATCATAGAATGATATGCAACACCTATAGGACCCTTTTCAAAAAGAGCCTTAAACTTCCAGTCTGATTCAATCAACTCATTTTGATATACCTTCAATTGGGTTATGTCGGTAAATTGTGTGACAAAATAACCCTTGTCAGGAGAATATACAGTCACCTTATACCATCGATTTAAGGGCTTTGAAAATTGCTCAATTTCCTTTTCCCCTCCGTACATTGCAACATCTCCAAAAAAACCAATCCAATCAAATGCATCGTTTTCAATCCCGGGTAACACTTCAGTAACTTTTCTTCCAACAATGTCACTACCTCTAAGTTCGGTAAGTTTTTCAAAGGCCTTATTCACCTCAACAAACTCATAATCACAAGGTTTTTCATGCTCATCCAGTATTATTTTATGAAAGGCATATCCCGTAGGAGAACTCTCTATGATCGATTTATAAAAGTCTATGGTTCTCTTCTCATTATCTTTCGAATGTTCTTTCATCTAAACGCCTCCAGTTTATTTTCTCATACGCATTCTATGTATTGGCTTGAGTTAAGAGCGCCTCTGAGTATGTCAGCACAATCCCAAAATTTTGTTATCCTCCATATTTTTATAAATATTATAACTTATTTCCAAATTATTATCTATTGACAATTGTGTGCAGTGGATTTTATGTAAAATTAAACTCACAGCCACAGACTGTGAGTCAATTATGATTTTTTGAGTTGGTTACTCTATACGGTTCACCGCGCTATACCTAAATGCGGTTTTTTCTACTTAACACAAATCTCGATTTATCAACATGATAATAGTATCTATTAGCAAAACTTCATGACTATTCAATACCCTCGCAATTTCTGTTGTTATTGAAGCCTCTCAAATGTTTATTCATACCTCTGTTAACCATACTTTTACAAAACCAAACGTTTTATGTCTTCATACCACTAATCATTTATTTTATACCTGTCGATGTCGTACGATTAAACGCTTTGTTAAGCTAGTATTTTGTATCCAGTTGCAGGTATATTTCCAACAAGTATAAGGTTTTAATGTGCAATCATATATCTGAATAGTTGAATCATCTCTTACACTATAACCATTCGCCTTTCAGAGGAATACCCAATCGCTCATATACGCCATAATAAGCACGACTCATCATGCCCTTATAAACTCCATATTTTGCTAATTTCCTGGTTCTCAAAAAAAGATGTTGTAGTTCGAGGCATCTTGCGGCATCCGATAGAAATGCTTCCAAAGAATCAAAATTGTTGATTGCCTGCTTATGAAAAGCAGATAGATATTGATATGCGGTATTGTCATCGATTTCACCATGACCCAGTGCAATTCGAACAAGCATAATACCATTGGCAATATTACTGGCAAGCAATTGTTTTTTCGGCCAATATCGCTCTAGTCTCATTATTATATTATAATATCTATAATTGTCACTACCAACATCTGTAATTTTTATTTCATCCATTTGTTTATCAGATAAACTTCTAATCCATTCTCTATCCAAGCAAATCTGATGATTGATTCTCGATCCATTATACTGCTCATGTAATGCCTGACTAATCGAGTAATCCTCACCAATACCACAAAACTTCTTTAAGAAAGTTACTCTTCCTGTATAGCTCATTTCCTTTTTCAAAATTTCAGGTGTAATATCACGAATAAGAAAATAGTCTTCTGGAGAGTCTTTTGAAAATATTTTTTTAAAAAAATGTCCTTGTTTTCTCAATGTTCTTGCATCAAAGTCATCACCGAGAATGGACATGGCACTTAAACTTAACAACCTTTGTTCATTCATTCTGCATCCTCCATTTCCAAGGCTAGTTTTTTATCATAACTTTTAAGAACTGGCTTCAAAATCAAGTTCAATAAAAATCCTAATAACGCTGGAATGAAAGACACGAAAAAATAAATAAATGCAATTAAGTTTCCAGGCCAATATATTCCTACACGATAAAAAACCTTCCTGTAAAAAGAGAGATACAACAACTCCCACTGTACAATTTTTGTTGAGGTAGGATCTTCTATCAGACAATACAGTAAATGACGAATACCTTTTTGGCTGATTCTTCGGTCCTCGTTAACACTAATAAAATATCCGTTATTTTTGTTCAAATGTTTCAGATGAAAATCCATCTTCTGACCATTATTAAAGTCATAGGCTAATGATGCATGATGGTAATGATAACTCATCAATTCCTGGCCTTGCTCTTTCATGTTTTCAAGTGTTTTAGTTAAAGCTTCATAATCTTTTATTTCTACTAAAGCTTTAATTCTTGAGCGCTTTACCAATAAATTATCAGGGTCTTTTTCCAAAATCAAATCAAAACAATTGATTGCTTCAGAATAATGTTCATAGAGCATATTGTGAAAAGCAACATATATCAATTCCCAATACCCAGACCAGTGTTCACCATCCCCTTTAAAATCGATACGCCCATCAAGAATAAAATCCCAATGAAAGTCTCTTGCGCCTACCAACTCAAGTTTTTCACCGATAACGACAAAAATATCTTGTGGTATTGAATAATGCTGATTAAAAAATCCTTTGGCGTTCCATTTTAGTGCTTTTTCCTCGTCCAAAGTTAAATCATTAAAAAAAGCTTGCCATTCCTTAATATCATGACATCGTTTCTGATCATGGTATAAAGCAAGAAGTTTCTCCTCTAAAATAGATTGGTTCTGCTCAATTGGTTCAGATTCGATCACCTCAACATGAGACACGGTGTTTTGAGTCTCCTCTTGCTTGTCTTGTATATCTACCGGTCTCTTCAATGATTCAACTGCAGCTTGATATACTTCATTTATTTTCATGAAATCTTCAGGATTTTTATGTTGATCTATACCCTTTAATTTCTTTGCGTAGGCTCTCTTAATCTGCCTTAAATCGGCATCTTTGTCTATATCCAACATTTCCCACCACATGGAATCACCCTCCAAAATATTCAAATAATTTTAACATATGTTCTTTAGCCTTAATTATCTCCATCTCGTCCTGGGCTAAAAGTGCATTTCTAAACATATCCAAGTAATTACCAATCCGTTCTCTATCATCGTTAAGGAACATCTCATAAAGATGCTCTGCTCTAGAAATCATATATAGATTCTCTTCGGCTTCCATAGGATGAATCTTGATGTTTTCTAATTTTAACATACATGAATCGACTTCTTCTTTTGATAAGAGATTACTGTTTAAAAGAATCTCCTTCCTCTCTTCACCTGTAGACATAGACTTTACAATAACCTCTAGGATCCCATTAGCATCATATGTAAATCTTACTTTGACTTCCGGTGTATCCGGATTAAGATTCTTTTTTCGATCAATAGGAACCTCAAGTGTTCCTAAATGTATATTCTTTTTAGGGTCACGATTTTCACCCTGATATACGCCTATGGAAAGATGCCGGTTCAGTGTTCCTGCTGATGAGTATTCACTTTCACGACTCACTGGAACTGTCATGTTTCTTTCTATAATTGTATCCATAACACTTTCTCTTCTTCCACCATACAGCCTTTTTGTAACTGAAACCCCTAGGGTATAAGGACAAACATCCGTCAAAATGATATCCATCAATTCAACATTCTTATTCCTCAGTCCTGCATATACAGCGGCACCTCTAGCCACAACTTGATCAGGATCAATATGGCACAAAGGAAATTTCCCAAAAAGTCTAGCGATTAATTTTCTGACCAGAGGCATTTTAGTTGAACCACCTACCAGCAAAACTTCATCTATTTCCTGTATTTTCATTCCACTATCATAAAGGACTCTATCAATGGGCTTTTTTAATCGTTCTAAAATCGGTTCACAGATTTCTTCAAACTCTTGATTAGTAAAAGTCACTTCCTGCTTTTCCCCACTAAGTTCAAAATATTTTGTTACTTCACTCTTATTGTCAAATGCGTGCTTAATCTCATTGGCAATCTGATTAAGTTTTGCATAGCTTTTAATGTCAAGTCTTGTTGACTCCACACCAATTTTCTTGCATATACCGCTTACAATAACTTTATCAAAATCTTCTCCACCTAAATAATTATCGCCACTAATGGCTTTCACTTCTATTATGGATTCAAAAATGTCCAGTAAAGATACATCATATGTACCACCACCTAAATCAATGACAACGACCATCTTCTCTGCCTCAGTGTCAAGTAGATGGTAGGCAAGTGCAGCCGCTGTCGGTTCATTAATCAATCCTACAACATTAATACCTGCCATTTTTGCTGCTTCTATCGTATCATGTCTCTGATGTTCATTAAAATAAGCCGGTACACTAATGACTGCTCCCTCCACCTCTTCAGGGCAAACATCGATAGTTGCCTTAAGAAGATATTGAAGAATCAGAGATGATAATTGTACAGGATAAAACTTCGATATTTTATATTTGAATTCCTTTTTAGTCCCCATATCTCTTTTAAATGCCTGAAAGGTTGCACTTGGATGAGTAACAGCCCTTTCTCTTGCAATCTTCCCAACTGCTATTTCCCCTGATTCTAAAACACTAACTGAACTAGGCGTGGTTTCTTCACCAAAACTATTTGGAATCATGTGAATTTCATTTTCCTGATAATATGCAGCTAAGCTATTAGTTGTACCTAAGTCAATGCCAATAATCATAACTCTCACCCTCTCTATTATATATCTGTATTTTAGAATTTTTTGTCCAACTTGACTAAAAAAACAATAGTCTTTTCATATTTATAAAATCCAATATATCATACTCAATATTTACATAATCTGTTGAAAAAAACACACTTACTTGTAATACGGTTCACCGTAACAAGCTTAAACCAAATGGTTTTGATGTGATTTTCAGCATTTGATGATATTCTGTAATGACTTACAAACATCGGACGTTTGTGGTCGATTGTTTATCGTCCGATTGTTCCCGGTAGTTAAAACCTTTACTTTAGAACTTTATAACCAGTAGCAGGTCCGTTCCCAGTTTTAATAATCTTACCTGATTCTCTAAGTTTGTTGATCAGTTCTATCGTTTGAGATTTTTCTAAATTGATTTGTCTTTGAATATCCACCCGTTTAATCATTGGACTATTTTTTATGATGACATAAATCTCAGATTCTTTGCTTTCTAAGGTATTTTCTTTTATAAATGCAACATTACTTTGCTCATTCGCTGATTGCTTTACAAAAGGTAATATAATAACAACTGAATTTTCACTCGTCAAAAACTGAGGTTTTACGTCTAGTTCAATATATTGTTCTTTAATACGACGAATACCAGTTGCAAGTTTCTCTATTATTTTTAGTCTTAAAAAAACATCAGCAATCTTCCTATTCCTCGCTTTTGATATTCTTCCTTCAATAAATTCCTCACTCAATAAGCCTATTGGTAAACCACCAGGAGATATAATCTCTATTCTATCTGAAAATATCTCAATCCTCGCATCTACTGCAACAGAA
>JAGXHV010000061.1 GCA_024636005.1 Bacillota bacterium | reverse complement strand
AGTTGACAATTCCCAGAGCTCCCGCTTGCAAGTGAACAAAACGACAACGCCATATGCATACCTCTTCCTAAGGTGTCTCTACCGCTTGTACATAATAAATTTTACCTTGATCCGTCATAAATCTATAATAGGGCAACGCTTCACCAGAGATCAAATCGCTGACTTGAAAACTTTGGTCATTGAGTTTATACACGAGAGTGATGTCCTGAATGTTGTCGCCAGCCTTAAAATTGACCATGACTGAATATAGCGCACGATCTACACTGATTATATCATAATTCGTCGCATCTGCAGCACCAATATTTACAGGCCATGAGAGTTTGAAACCGACAACTTCCTCATTATGGATCCAATAGACCACTTTTGACTCTTCTATGGCAATATCATTTCTCATATGCCTCATAGTCACAATCTGATAATTCCCAAGTCCCTTGACTTCAATCTTATCAAAATCATAATCCATATTATTAGTCATTTTGAATGCGTTGATAATCTCAAAAGTTTCGTTCAAAAGTTCTGGATCACTAACGATTTCAAACCACCTGAGATTCTGTTCATCATCACTCGAGACTCTACTATAATGCGTTTGTTTCGACCATAGAATTTCCATTTCATCCAAATGGACTAATTCGTCCTCAAACGTATATTTATCTCCGTCATACAAGAACCCAGGACCTAAAAGCTCACCTACCATCGACTCTGGAATCCGCTCAAAATCAAGTTGAATAGAGGCAATCACATCAGGAAAATCAAATTCATCCTGCTTCAAGGTAATGCCATTTTCTTCATAAAGTTCCAGAATATCTTGAAGATTAGAGGCATTTTCCTGTCTATAAAGCGCCCTGTCTTCAATAAGTATGAACCCAAGCATCAAATTGGTAGCAATCAACAAAACAATCAAGATGTTTTTAATTTTTGGCCAATCCATATTTTACCCCATTTAGCGATATGTTTTTATTAAAGTCCCCGTATAAGCATTGAAAAGATAAGTTCGACCGCTAATTACAACCTGCCATGTAGGTACCATGAGAGCACTCCCACTTTGTCCTTCAATGGAATATCGCATATCGATTCTTGTGATTTCACTTCTTACCGGAAAATAATACTCTATATTGTCAAGAGCTGAATCGTATATGTTGTTGTCCTGCAGGTAATAAACACTTACTTCAAGGAAATTGTTCGAAATGCATTCATCGATGGAATAAAGGCGATCCATTTCCTCAACTTCAATCAGTTCAGTTTGTTGTTTGATATCCTTATAGACATTGACAACTTGATTGCCTTTTATTTCCACACGAATAGGAAATGAGTCCGGTGAGGTTTCAGCCAAAGAATAATTATTGACCCTATAACCAAAGTAGAACACATGTGTTGTGTCCGTTCCATTTTCGAATTCATAATCCGCCAGATAAATTCCCGATGGATAGAGCCCAAAGTTTTCGATTTTACCTGCGGCTATTGAAAAAGCTTCTTTAAAATCAAAATTTGAAGATAACGCAGCATCAAATCTTTTGTGATAGAGTACTTCACCACTAGGTGATAATGTCAGGACTTTGTCCCCATACCCGTACATCAGAATTGTGGAGCCATTGGCATCTTTCAGCCTCTTTACAAAATCCATCCGATTTCCAAAAACGGATCCCGAAATGTTCTGAATATCACCAATCAGCTCCCCATCCATGAACTCAATTTCGTTTCTAAAACGGACTTTGGGAACAACATAGCTGTACTGAAACGGAATCAACTCATAATTCATCTGGTCATAGTTTTCATCCACAGTGCTTTCCAAACTGAAACGGGTACTAATTTTTCTATATTCTATATAAGGTGATTGCTTGACAATCTTAACCAATGCCCCAACATCATGAATTTGGACATCGCCACTCATCATATAATATTGATCTGCCTTCCGGTCATATATATAGATCCTACCTAAGTCATTTCCATTCAGTAAATATTCAAATGGAGTGATTTTTGATACGGAAGCATCTACAACATCGGATGAAAACAAACTGTAAAACTCAGCTACAGTCAATTCCATGGGCATTCTCAGAAGCATACTCTCATCCGAAAAGGCCTCAATATATGATTCACGTGTTATAATCTCCATACTGTCATATCTCTTAAAACTGTTCAGCACTACAGGTCTTATCTCACTCCAAATTCGGTCTTGGAGCGTGACATCATAGACACGGGTATAAGATATACCCCCAAAGCTAACAAAATAACTTTGGGGGCTAATATACGCGGACAGTTTAGTTGAATTGATCTCAATATCGCTACTATCGATATCCGAGGCAAAAAGGTCATCATACAAGACCCACTGCATCAATAGCAAGGCGGTCAAGAACAATCCGATGATCAGTACGGATTTCATTCTTTCTCTTAATGAAACCATACGACTGCTCCTTGAATTAATTGGTTATATTTAATGGAACCATAGGTATGATGGTCTTTTCCTTATCAACGATTTTAAAAGTCATTTCTTTTACAAGTCGCATTTGACTATTTAAAAATCTAAGTTTATATGTGCCGTTGGACAGGTGTCCGATTTCTTTATAGAAACTCATGTTGCTGATAGTGTCATTATAAATGTGTTTTTCAAACAACTCCAAATACTCAATCATCGCGAGAGAATATGCTCTTCTGAGTTCGTTGAGTTCTGATCTGACAGTGGACCATTTTTTATAGTCCTCATAAACCGATGCGTCAAGTTTTGAAAGTTCTTCCAGTCGATCTGCTATCAAATCGAAATGATATTGTTTGTTGAGTTCGGTATATGCAATTTGTTTTAGCGCTAAGGCATCTTTGACTTCAAAAAAACGGTTTATGATTTTCGTTTCTTCTACCAATCCTTCAGAATAAATCGGTTGCTGGTCAGAATAAATCCTGCTGAGGGCAGTGCTTCTATCCATGCTTGCAGCACTGGAACTCAGTCTCATCACAGAGACATTCAGTCCATCACCAAGTTCATTTCCAAAAGACAATTGTCTATCCACTTTAACAAGTGAAACCGCAAGTGGGTTATCCACTATTTGCGTGTTATTGATATTCACATTGACAAATATTAAATTGTCATTTGTAATACTCGCACTCATGGGTTCACCAATAAGGATTTGATCAGGTGAAATAGGTGAGGCACTTGAATTTTCGAATGCGAAGGCGGTATTTCCGGTTGTGAAAATCACCAAAGCCAATATGATTATAAGTCCTTTACGGAACATGAGGATCCTCCAAAATTGATTTGATTGAAAAATATACCTTCAATCTCTATATTATTATACACAATATTTATTACAGGAACATTACGCCGTATTTAAATCAAAATTACACCTCATGAAGTCCATAAGGTAATACTATTGTAACTTTGGTGCCAACACCATATTCAGAATCAATTCGAACGTCTCCACCGTGTGCTTCAGCAATTTCTTTGGCGATTGAAAGTCCGAGTCCTGTTCCACCAAGTTCTCTGGATCTTGCTTTGTCCACACGATAAAACCTCTCAAAAATCCGTTCCATGTCTTGATCCGGAATTCCGATTCCACTATCTGTCACCATAAGTTCAAAACAGTTCTCATCGGAACCTTCCCTCAAATCGATGATGATCTGGGAGTCCTCACCAGAATATTTGATGCCGTTTGACAAAATATTGAGCAATAATTGCTCTATTTTATCATAGTCAATCAGTGCATGAACTTTTATGTCGCTATAATGCTTTACCAGTTCTTGCTTTTTTTGATCAGCTGTTGCTTTGACTTTTAGAACACAAGTATCAATGAGGGCATTGATTTCATATCTTTCGCGTTTGAGACGCACGGTATCGGAATCGAAATTACTGAGTTCGAGTAAATCACGAACGAGCCTTGCCATTCGATCAGCCTCTGTGTTGATGACGTCCAAAAATGTCTTTTGCATTTCAGGATCATCAACCGCACCATCCAAAATGGTTTCTGTATAACTTTTGATGCTCGTAAGCGGTGTCTTAAGTTCATGAGAGACATTTGCTACAAATTCTCTTCTCATATTCTCAAGTCGTTCCTCTTCAGTGATATCTTGGAGCACAAAAACCACGCCCATTTTCTTCGAAGATTCATCTAAAAACGGGGCAAAGTTCACTTTCAGTATTTGTTTATTGTACGATATGCTTTTTGATCCAATCCCGTTGTTGAGTTTGCCTGAACTATATATGGAGAGCAGATCACCAATGATATCCTCATCAAACACTCCATTTATTGTAAGCAACTTTCCAGCCTTGGGATTGCAATGAATAATCTGTCCTTCAGCATTTATAGCGATCAAACCGTCTTCCATATAGTTGATGATGGCTTCAAGTTTGCTTTTCTCACTGGAAATTTCAGAAATGTATTTCTTGAGTTCACCTGTTAGGAAATTGAAGGTTTTCGAGAGTGCCCCGATCTCATCTTCAGAGCGCACTTCAACAATTTGATTGAAATCACCCTCTGCGAGTTTGGCAGCTTTCAAGGTGACCTCATTGATTGGATCTGTGATGCTCTTTGACAGTAAGAATCCGATGATTATAGATAGGACCAAACTCATAGCAACAGCCTGTAGAATAATCATTCTGGCACGGTTGAGCGTTCCATAAATGTCATTCAGATCATAGCGCAAGTATATCAGACCGATTTGAACATTTTTACTATAAATCGGATAGACCTTATCTTTTGTACGGACATTGCCTGAAAGTTCAAAATTCTTTTCGACAGTCTTTCCGATCAAGCCTTCAACAACCAGACCTGTATTGAGTACTTCAGATACAGGTCTGTCCACATTTTCAGTGCTCGTGGCAAGTATTTTTTGCGATTTTTGATCGATCACATAAATTTCTTCTCTTAAACCGATGTCAGCATGCCGTTCAATGGATTCCTGAACAATTCCTCTGACTTCTCCAAGTTCATCACTTTCAATTTTAGAAAGCTCAGACATCATAATCTGAGCTATATCATCTAAACGGTTGGATACGACATTGAGATTGTAATCTTCAAAAGATCTAACAATGAACACACCCGCTAGTAGCATCGCAATGAAAACGAGCAAAAAATATATAATTGTAAATCTCAGTCGTATACTTCTAAGCATTATGCCTCCAACTAACTTCTTTTGAAGTAATAGCCAACACCTCTTTTAGTCATGATATAAGTTGGATTGCTTGAATCTTGTTCCACTTTTTCTCTCAATCGTCTGACCGTGACATCAACTGTTCTAATGTCTCCAAAGTATTCATAGCCCCAAACGTCTTTCAAAAGTTGTTCTCTTGTGAATATCTGATTGGCTTGAGTCGCCAAGAATTTAAGCAGTTCGAATTCCCTAAGTGTGAGTTCAATCACTTCACCGTCTTTGGTCACTTCATAACGGTCCAGATCTATGGTTAGGCTATTGGCGATTATGATATGACCGTTAGGTCCTTTTCCATCGGAATCGGAAATATCCACTCTACGTATGTTGGCTTTAACTCGTGCAATGAGTTCTCTCATTCCAAATGGTTTGGTAATGTAATCATCGGCACCGAGTTCAAAACCGAGCACCTTGTCAACTTCTTCCTCTTTAGCGGTAAGCATGATTATAGGCATGCTGAAGCCCTCTCTGATTTTCCTACATACTTGAAAACCATCAAGTTTTGGTAACATGACATCCAAGAGAACTAAATCCGGCTGGAATTGATATACTTTCTTTAGGGCTTCCTCACCATCAAACGCTGTTTCTATCTCATAACCTTCTTTAACCAAATTGAATTTGATGATATCTGATATCGGTTTCTCATCATCAACTACTAGAATTCTTTTACTCATTATTTCGCCTCCTTTGTTAAGACGTTAGCATATATACTTATTCTATACGAAATAAAATAAAAAAGCGAGTCATCGACTCGCTTTATCGTTAAAATTTAACATAATTTCTTGGATTTTGTGGTACACCGTTCACTCGAACCTCAAAATGGAGGTGTGGTCCAGTACTGTAGCCTGTGTTTCCACTCGCCGCTATTACTTGTCCTTGGAAAACTTTATCGCCTTTTTTTACGTTTAATACGCTATTGTGGGCATAAAGTGTGGAAATGTTGCCACCATGGTCGATGATAATATATCTTCCATAAGAACTCGAATAACCTGCAAATGTTACCTTGCCACCATCTGCTGCTTTGACACTAGATCCTACAGATAATCCAACATCAATTCCAGTATGCTGTCTTCCCCATCTCCAACCGAACTCGGATGTTACGATTCCACGTGAAGTTGGATGAACCAATGTACCTGTACCGATTCTCGGAGGAGGATCTTTAGTACCTTGATAAACGACTTTTGTTTGAGGTTCTGTTGTGATGTTTTCTGAAATTATAGTTCTTCCGATTTCTCTACCATTATGTCTGATCAGTTCCGCTTCTACGACACGTTCACCGTAAGCACCACCGACTTTTGTTTTTGTTTCTCCCTTATAAAGGGAACTTGTAGGCTCATATTCCACTTCAAACGCAATTTTATCGGAATAAGTCGCTTTTTCCACTGTGACTACATTGATTAAAGGCCTTGGTGTCACCAAACTGATTTCCATACCGATTTGCAAAGTTTCTGCTTTGATATCAGGGTTTGCTGCTTCCAGATCATAAGGATTGACTCCATAAAGTTCGGAGATTACCCAATAGTTTTCACCTTTCTTAACAGTATGAATCTTTTCTTCCTTGGTGCCTTTTCTTATATACTCGAGTGCTGTTTCGACAGTGTCATATGCCTCGAAATCCATAATATCGATATAACCTGGGCTTACCTTGACTTCTTCTTTGAAATAAATATCCAAAATCTCTGCATCTTGCCCCAGATTAAATTGTGCCTTTAATGCTTCAAGCATTCTATTCGCTTCGTTTTCAGACTTGAAATTTGCCACTGGAATGTTGTTCACAAGAACTTGATGAACTTTGACCGATGCCATACTCATCACTTTGATTTCAGGAATATTTACTGTTCCCGCAGTTTCAACGGCAATTTCATTTACTGTTGCCTCAACCGTTTCTTCTTCAATGGTTTTTTTTGGAACACTAACCACATGTGTGTTTACTGTATCCGTTCCGATTAAATCGGTAGGCGTCATGGCATTTACGGCAAAAAAACCTATCGTCGATACCATAATCACTGCTCCTACACCACCCATTACCCATTTGTGCTTGATCACAAATGGCTTTGCAGTGCCAAAACCGGTTTTCGCTTTTTCAGCGATTGTTTGAATAAAGTTGTTATTATTGCTATATTTTGTATTATAATTATTATTGGATTTAAATTTTTTTGTGAGTTTGTTAATTCCTGAAGTTGCCAAAAATAAAGGATACAATGACAATGCAATAGCTTTGGCACCAAAATCGGCCATTTTTTCACTACGCTCGACTTTTTCATCACCTTTGACATACACTTTACTGGTGGAACGTTTTACTATATGTCTCTGAGACGTCCCATTTCTCTTTTTCCCCATCCTATACTCCTTAATATTGGCCTTAATAATGGTTCACAGCAGTTGTCTTTATAAAATACCTTCTTTATTATAGCACACCTTTTGAAATAGATAAATTATATTTTTTTCATTGTATGTAAATAGACTGTAAATATCCATATCTGATGTTGTCGTTTATGTTGAAATACCACATGTTGTGTTTTTTTTGAATGTTTTTTTGTCTGTACATAGAAGCTTTAGAATACCTTAATAAAATACCAATACACTTATCATTTAAATGTTATAATATTTCATATGACGATTACGAAAGAAGGCAAAACATGGCATTTATTCAAAACGCAACGACTTTTGATCTCGGCGAACTCAATATAGAAAATATTTTCATCTCGGACTTCATGCCCTCTGCAAGCGGTACTTATGTTAAAGTATACCTTCTAGGTCTAATGTTCTCGAGATCTGAAAATGATGCCTATCGCTTCGACAACAAAAGCCTAGCGAACATGCTCAGTCTTCCGCTTCAGGATGTTGTCGAGTCGTGGAACTACTGGGAAAAACAAGGAATCATCAAAAAACACATTCATGGTGATGCCTTGAATTTCGATGTGGAATTCCTATCGCTACGCGAACTTTACATTCTTAACAATTATACTTCTAAGTCAGAGCCGACAGATCGCAAAAGCGATCCGAAAATAAAAAGTCATTATAAGACATTATGTGAGCAAGTTGAAAAAATCGTGGGTCATCCTCTATCATACACTGAATATAGGGAAATAGGCGATTTTTATGACCATTACTATACAGACACTGCCATCATACTAAGAGCGTTTGAAATCAACTATAAAGAAAAGAACATTCGAAGTGTCAAAGCAGTTAAAGGTCTTTTGAACCAATGGTTGTCCCATAACTTATCCACTCTGGAATCCATAGAGCATCACATCAAAAGCAAAGACGAACGCAACATGATTTACAAAGAAGTGCTTAGACATCTCGGTTTGTCATTTAGAATGGCAAATCAGGCTGAAAAGGAACTGATTGATAAATGGCTGGATCAGTATGAATTTGATCCCGATTCGCTTTATCAGTTCATTATTGTCTTTTCAAAGAAGACACTCAACATCAACATGAATTATCTGGACAAAGTATTTGGTGATCTGCACAAGCAAGGCGTCAAAACTGTAGAAAATTATGAAAGCACTCAAATAAAAGAAAAACCGAAGGCTCAGTCGCAGTCTCAGGCCAAACGCAACCGCTTCACCATAGAAAAAGAACGTTCTTACTCGGAAGAGGAACTTGAGAATCTACTGCTGAATAAGAAGAATTAAGAAAGGAGTCACGATGTCTCAAAATGTTCAAAGCATTAAAGGAATCATGGAAGAATACAAACAACAACAGGATCTGAACCGACTGGCTCTTAAAGAACGGCGTTTGGCACTGTATGAGCGGTTGCCAAAACTCGCTGAGATCGATCTTCAGATGAGCCAGATTGGTGCTGAAATCTCCAAAGCAATATTGAAGAATCCGAAAAACACCGAAATAATGCTGATGGAACTCAAAAGCACACTAGACCAACTCAAGCGCAACAAAGCCATCCTACTTACAGACAACAATATACCACTGGATGCACTTGAAATCGAATATAAATGCAAAAAATGTAAGGACACAGGTTTTATGCCTGATAATAGAAGATGCTCATGCTTCAATCAGAAATTGATTCATAGGGCATATGAAATGTCAAATATCGAGCGGCAACTGAACATTCAAAATTTTGATCATTTCAACTTGGACATTTTCTCAGACCATAAAAATGCCAAAGAAGGTACTTCACAGCGCGAAAACATGAAGCAGATTCTCTCTGAGGCAGAAGAATTCGTCAAAAATTTTCCCATCGAAAAGAATTTGCTCTTTTTTGGAGCAAGCGGACTTGGGAAAACTTATCTTTGCAATTGCATCGCCAAATCTCTTTTGGACAAAGGCCATTCGGTTCTCTATCAAACACCGTTTACCATTATCCAATTGATAGAGAAAAAGACCTTTACAGACAAAACCAATACTTTTATTCAAATGGCTTATGAGCAACTCTTTGGAGCTGACCTGCTTATCATTGACGATCTTGGCACCGAAAGCGCCAACACATTCACGATCAGTGAATTCTACAACATCATCAATACAAGAATACTGAATGGCAAGAGTACAATTATTTCAACAAACATCAAGCTTTCTGAAATCAGTTCATTTTACAATGATCGTATTGATTCACGAATCAAAGGACATTATCAACTGATGAAGTTTTTTGGACCGGATGTACGTTGGGAGATTTAAATTAGTGGTTAGCGGTTGGTTGTTAGTGGTTGGGAAAAGATAATAAAACATAAAAAGCTTGAAATCTACTACTCATAATAGATTTCAAGCTTTTGTTCATTGTAGGTACCAATTTGGACCTGTCCCCAATCGAATTTCTAAAAAATGTAATCTCTTACGATTGTTTCAGATCTTTTTGGACCAACCGATACGATCTTAACCGGTATACCCACCAATTCTTCAATACGTTCAATGTATCTTTTAGTGTTCTCTGGAAGGGATTCAAAAGTAGAACACGTGGAAATGTCTTCCTTCCAACCTGGGAAAACTTCATAAATCGGCTCACATTTCGCAAGAACTGAGAGACTCGCTGGAAAGTTTGTCATAATTTCATCTCCGTACTTATATCCTGTACAGATTTTGATTTCATCAAAACCACTGAGTACGTCTACAAGCATGAGTGCGATACAAGTCATTCCGTTCACTCGCTTGGAATAATTGATCATAACCGTATCCAGCCATCCGCATCTTCTCGGTCTACCTGTTGTTGTTCCGAATTCATTACCGGCGATTCTGATGCGTTCTCCGATTTCATTGTCAAGTTCAGTGACAAATGGGCCAAGACCCACTCGAGTAGTATATGCTTTGGTGATGCCAACAACCTCTCCAATTTCATTTGGACCTATTCCAGAACCGATTGTAAAACCACCAGAAGTCGGATGTGAACTCGTCACATACGGATAAGTTCCATAATCGAGATCGAGAAGTGTGCCTTGAGCACCTTCCAAAAGCACTTTTTTTCCTGCTCGGAGTGCCTCGTACACGATGACAGATGTATCATCTACAAAAGGTTTTACAAGCTCGGAATACTGTTTATAACGCGTGACCATTTCTTCTTCATCCATGGCAGTTCCGCCATAAATTTTTTCTATGATTTCATTTTTAGCTTTAATTCTGCTTCTGAAAAGCGGTTCGAAAATCTCTTCATCGATAAAATCACAAATTCTGATGCCACTTCTTTCCACTTTATCCATATAACATGGACCGATACCTTTTTTGGTAGTACCAATCATGTCCGCACCCCTGGCTTCCTCAGCCAAACGATCAATTTCCTTATGATATGGAAATACGACATGGGCACGATCTGAAACTTTGATGGATGCCGTGGCGATTCCTTTGCTCTCAAGCCCTTTAATTTCGTTTAAAAAACCTTCAGGGTCGAATACGACGCCGTTACCGATCACGTTGATTGTGTTTTCATTCAAAATACCTGATGGAATAAGATGAAGTGCATACTTTTGATCTCCGACTACTACGGAATGACCCGCATTGTTGCCTCCTTGACCACGTACTACGACATCCGCCTCTTTCGACAAATAATCGATGACCTTTCCTTTTCCTTCATCTCCCCATTGTGCACCTAATATTACAACTGTAGACATAAACTCACCTCACTATAAAATCATTGCATCTGCAATTACACGCATAAATCCACTGTCATATTAACAGACCATGGGGTCAAAGTCAACAAAAGTGCGAATTATTTTATAAAATTAACAGAAATAATTCGATTATTTCACCATTAGCAACCGATCGATACTCGGTTTCGCTTTGAAGGTTTCCTTAAGAAGTTGATACTCCTTTTGTGCTCTCATAATCGCCTCATCAGTCTTGTCGGCTTTATATGCTCTGATCAAAACATTCTTAGGGGTATGTTCCATATCTATGAATTCGAGCATCTGTACGTCATATCCCACGCACTCAAGCGCAGATGCCCTAAGAGAATCCGTGACCAATGTGGCCAGTTTGTCTTTGATCACACCATACTTAAGAAGTGGATTCAAGGCTGGATTCTCAAGTTGCTTGAACAGTTCGTGTTGGCAACACGGTACAGCAAATATAATTTTGGCACCCCATCCGACGGATTTAATCAATGCCTCATCAGTCGCAGTGTCACAAGCGTGGAGCGAAACAACCATATCCACCGATTTCTCAGTTTCATAATCTTTGATGTCACCAAGTTCGAATGCCAGACCATCATAACCGAGTGCCTTAGCTGTATCATTACAAAACTTTATGACATCTTCTTTAAGATCCAGTCCGACGATCTCGACATTTCGATTCTGAAGTTTCACCAGGTAATAGTAAAGCGCAAAGGTGAGATAGGCTTTACCGCACCCAAAATCAATGATCCGGATGACTTTGAGGTCCTCAAGTCTTTCAAGGCTGTCCGAAACAAATTCAAGGTATTTATTCAGTTGTCTGAATTTGTCATATTTTTTCTTGAACACGCGTCCTTCAGAATCCATAAGGCCCAGATGAGTCATGAAATCACAAGGCTCTCCATCTGGAATGATATAGTTCTTCTTGCGATTATGTTCCTGTTCGACCTTGAAACGTGATGGCGGTTTGGTGATGATCTTACCTTCCATTTTCTTATTGAAAAGCACTTGGTAATCGCCATCTGTCGCATAGAAGACACCTTGTTTGAAATACTTTCCCATGACTTCATCCAAAAGATTAATGAGTTCAGTTGCATCAAAATTGTCGTGCAACACCTTTTTTTCATATTGATAAGTCACATGATAGAGCTGGATGCCTTTTATCAAAACGGGTTTTATATCCAATTTATGATAAGTCTTCTGTGCTCCCTTTCTTATATTGCTCAAAACAGCGAAAACAAGATCACCATTTTGAATCATATCTTCTATTGATTTCAGATTCTCATTCATACCTCGACCTCCTTTATTAATTACTCACTTCAATGTATAATGAAATTGACAAAACTCTCAAATGGAAGTGATTAAATGCCTGATTTTTGGAGCCATCAGCTCGCATCGAAAAAAATCAAAACAAATTTCATAGAACTGAATCCATCTTTTTTCATATGGGACAGCAGCTTTGACCCCTATTATTATTTTGGTGCACAGGGGCCGGATATTTTCTTTTATATCAACCAACCTAGGCCTTGTAAGGTCAAACGTTATAATTATATCGGAAACCACCTTCATACCACCGATATTGGGCACACGTTCAAAATCATGTTCGAATATCTAACGCTTAATCCATCACAGGCATTGAAGGCATATGTCGCCGGCTACATAATACATTATATCCTGGACTACACGTGTCATCCTTTGATTTGCAAATGGGGTCCTGATTCAAAATCGCACAAAGCCATTGAACTGGTTCTGGATGCAATGATCGTCGAGCATTCCACACATCTACCGATTCAAGAAATGTCAATGCAAGATTGGCGATTTGATCCACTGATTATGAATGCTGAAATCGGAGCATTTTGGCAAAATGTCCTGAGGGAAGGTCAAACTGATTGTATACCCAGACCACTTTATCTGCAAGCGACCAGAGATATGAAAATCATTCAAAACATTTTGTTGAAAGACATCATCTCGAAACTTCCCTTTATATCTCTCTTATCGGGGCTATTCAAATATGATCTCAAATTATTGAGCTATCCAAGATCACTTACGGAAGCCCAATACAAATCATATGATTTCGATAAATTTTGGGAAACTTATATGCAAGGGATCCAAATCTCTACTATAGTATTAAAACAAATTGACGAAGCTTATACAAGTCAATTCAGTTTAGAATCCATCATCGAAGAATATTTTCATAAAAGCTATTTAGGGGAGGCTATTTAATATGTTCGAAACATTCATCAAGCAAAATGAAGCTGAAATGATCCAGTCTTTACAGAAAATTTTGAAATTCAAAAGTGTGAAATCGGAACCAAAAGATGACGCTCCATTTGGCGAAGGAATCAAAGCCACACTGGACCATGCCTTGAAACTTGGAGATCAACTGGGATTCAAAACGAAGAATGTAGATCAATACGCCGGGTACATCGAATACGGCACCGGAAAAGAGATGCTGGGTATTTTATGTCACCTCGATGTCGTGCCTGAGGGCGATCAATGGACACACGATCCATTTGGGGGTGAAATCGCGGGTGGAAAGATCTACGGGAGAGGCACTTTAGATAACAAAGGGCCGGCGATTGCTTCACTTTACGCTATGAAGGCTCTTAAAGATTATGGCTTTGAACCGAAAAAGAGAATCCGTCTCATCCTTGGAACTGATGAGGAGAGTGGGAGCCATTGTATGAAATATTATCTAAAACACGAAGAAAAACCTTCAGTGGCTTTCAGTCCTGATGCGGATTTCCCAGTCATACATGGTGAAATGGGCATCATCATATTCAACCTCAAAAAAAAGTTTGTAGACAAAATTCCTGACGGCGGCATAAAGGTCTTGAGTCTGAAAGGCGGTAACGCACCAAACATGGTGCCAGATTATGCAGAGGCAAAACTCGTCTCACCTTATGATTTGGAAGATGTCGTAGAGAAATTCAATGCTTCCAGGGAAACAGCACTGGAGTATGAAAAATATGAAGATTACATTCTTCTGAAATCTCATGGCGTCTCCGCACATGGTAGCACTCCAGAGAAAGGGAAGAACGCCATAGCCCAGTTGGTTGAGTTCCTCAACCTCATTGACATTGAAATTGGCGATTTGTCCAGTTTCATCAGATTCATTGCCAATAATATCGGTAAGGAAACTGACGGAAAATCCATGGGGATCGCTGTGGAAGACGCCTACAATGCGCTTGTGCTGAATCTAGGAATGATCGAACTCAACGAGGACTTCGGAGAAATGACCATCAATGTCAGATACCCAATCACAAAAAAAGAATCCAAGATTAAAGCTGGAGTGGATTCTGCTGTACGAGGCACTGGTATAGAGATTTCCGAATGGTTTGGAGCTCCGCCGCTTTTCTTCAAACCCAATCATCCACTGGTGGAGACTCTCATGAAAGTCTATAAATCACACACTGGTGATGATAAAGCCAAACCTATTACTATAGGAGGCGGAACATATGCCAGGGCTATACCCAACGCAGTTGCGTTTGGGGCACTTTTTCCTGACAGGGAAGACACTATGCACCAAAAGGATGAATATATGCAGCTGGATGATTTCGTCAAGATGACTGAGATCTTCGCATCTGCGATTTATGAATTATCAAAATAAATACAATATTTTCGCGAAGCGGAAATATTGGGCGTAGGTAATTTTTTGTGAAACAAAAAATCGCGTAGTTAAGTTTCCGGAGGAAACTTATTAGCGCCTCAGCTGACATTTCGAGATATTCCTGAATAAACTATACTAGCCTCATATATCTATGTTCTATAAAGTAAAAGGAAACTTATTAGCGCCTCAGCTGATATTTCGAGATATTCCTGAATAACTATACTAGCCAAATGTATCTATGTTTCATAAAGTTTTTCTGAGCAAAAAGATAGGATTGCTGCGAGGGATGACAATATGCATTCCTCTGCAGCATCTCAAACTGCCGACTGAGACGCTAGTAAGTTTCCAGAGGAAACTTACCTACGCGGAATATTTGATTGCGTCCCTATCAAATATTCTTCCAAAACCCATCCAACTGCCCCTTAAAAAGATCTTCACACGTGAATGTCTTTCCCCAATCCTTCGGGAAATATTTTCTATAATGTCCAGTCGAATACCTCTGGTCAACGAGAACGACAACACCTCTGTCGTCACTTCCTCTTATGACCCGCCCCGCACTTTGCAGGACCTTATTGATTCCTGGAAACTGATAAGCGAATTCAAATCCATGTCCAGATATGTCATCAAAATAATCCTTGATGAGGTTGTTCTCAAAAGCGATCATGGGCAGCCCAACACCAACCACCATAGCACCGATGAGCAGATCCCCCTGAAGGTCTATTCCTTCAGAAAAATGTCCTCCCATGACCACAAAGCTGATCATGGATATGCCACTTGCACCTGTCAAGTGAGTTTCAAAAGCTCCCAAAAAATCCACTTTATCCGAATCACTTAGATCACGTGTTTGTTTGACGAGATTGAAACGTTCTCCATGAAGCGCTTCGAACAACATAAAAGCATTGTCCATATATTGGTATGAAGGGAAGAATACCATATAATTACCCGTCTTGGCGGAAGCCATTTCGTAAATATAACCACAAATTTTGCTGAGTGAGCTCTCACGGTCCTTGTATTTCACTGAAACATCACTGGCATAAAGCAAAAGCCTGTTGTCTGGATCAAATGGCGAGGGTAAATCGAGCATTTTAATGTCTTCATCTTTGCATAGCAAATCACGATAATATGGCATCGGCGACAATGTCGCAGAAAAAAAGATTGCAGATCTTGAATTCATCAAAAATCGTCTCAACTTGGTCGCTGGATGAATGCAAAATAATTTATATAACATTTCTTTTTTATGTCCGCCCGTAATATAGGTGATGTAACCATCGTCATAGAGTTCACTGATTCTCAAATACCCTAAGATGTCAAAATACACTTCTAAAACTTGGTCAAAATATTCAGCACCTGCATTTTCAGTCAGCCACTTTTCAATTTGAGGCGATCTTTTTTTGAGCCCCATTGCCACTTCTTCAATACCTTCACACGAAACCCAAACTCCAGCCTCATTGCAATTTTTCCTAGCGTTCAGGAGCAATTTGTTAATCCCTTCCAAAGAATTGCCAAGCTTCTTATCCTTCGGAAGCAATTTCTTCTTTAGACTTGTAAATTTTTCACGCCTGAGTTCTGCAGAATACATCGTTCTTGATCTGTCCACCAGATTGTGTGCCTCATCAACGAGAAAAACGTACTGTTCGGTAGGCACATCAAAAAAACGCCTCAGATAAACCCTCGGATCAAAAATATAATTGTAATCGCATATGATCACGTCAGAAAAAAGTGCCAAATCGAGTGAAAACTCATATGGGCAAACACGATGTTTGAGGGCATAGGCGACAACAGTCTCTCTACTAAAAACATCCTCGTGGTTGAGTGCATCCCAAAGCGCATCCAAATTTCTGTCGAAATGCCCATCAGCATATGGACATTTTTCTGGGTAACAAGCTACAACATCATTGATGCAAATCTTATCCCTGGCAGTAATCGTCAATTGCTTGATATGAAGGTTGCCCTCAGAAGTCGTGCGCATTTGTTTGACAGCATCCTCAGCGACTCCTTTTGCAATGGTCTTTGCGGATAAATAGAAAATTTTGTCCGTCATAAGACTGCCCATACTCTTTATGGTCGGAAAAAGGGTGGACATCGTTTTGCCAATACCCGTCGGCGCCTGTGCAAAAAGATGTTCACCATCTTTGATGGCATTATACACCGAGACCGCCAGGGCTCGTTGGCCAGCACGGTATATTCCAAATGGAAAATTGAGTTTTTCTATACTCTTATTTCTGGACTGGACCCATTTTGATTTGAATACAATCCATTTCTTGTATCTCTTCACTGTTTCCATCAAAAATTCATTCAAATCTGAACTTGAATAAAGTCTCTTTATTCTTTTCACCGCACCGGATTCAAAGTCAGCATAAGTCAATTGTATGGAGATTTCACTTAGAGATTCATTTTCTGAGTAAATCGCACCATAAATTTTAGCCTGTGCCCAATGAACTGGATATGTATCTTCCTCTATCTTTTCAAGAAACACTGAGGTTCCTTTGATTTCATCCACAGTGACGCCTTCAGTTGTCTTTAGTATCCCATCAGCCCTGCCACTTATAATTAAAGTGATGGGATCGTCACCTTCCTCAGAGGATAGTGAAATGCTTTTAGACAGTGACACTTCAGCCGTATAACCATCACCCTGTGATTTTTGAATTTTCTGATGAGTCCTGATGCCCTCTGCCATTTTTCCTTTGCCTTGGAATCTGGAATCAAGATTGCCTGATTGATAGACAAATTCAACCAAGCCTCTTACTGAAATTTTGCTTTCATATGCCATTGAATACCTCTCTACCGGACAATGAACGTATGTTCGTAATTATTGTATCAAATAAAATGATAAAGAGCCAGACAAATTCGTCTGACTCTTGAGGTGCTCTTAATTAGTTGTTAAGCGCTACATATTTATTTGCTTTGGATAATACGGATCTCGAATACGTGGTTGAATACGTCTGATATGCCGCATAGTACTTGGCAAGATTATTCGGACCCCGATTGTATTCAGAAAGAATACGTTCGTAATTGGCACCGTGGGAATCCATCAAGAGATCCAAATATTTTATTCCAAGAGCAAGGTTGTATTCGGGCTCGAAAATCTGTGTGGGATCATACTCAAGTTCAAGTTCCTCACCGAATTCAGTTGCGAGCCATTTTTCTGTTCCAGGAATGATTTGCATGTAGCCTCTGTCTTGATCGGCTCCGACAATATCTTGTTCAAAATTGCTTTCAAGTTCTATGATGGATAGAATCAACGAGTAGGGTACATCGTATTTATCCGCATACTTGACAAGCGCTAGTGCACTTTCATAATCTAGTGGTGTCTGTTCTGTGATGCTTTTCACTTTTTCGAGTTGAGTGGATTCAAAAGCATCGAAATCAATAAACTTTGAAATCTTCTCAAACTCCTCTACGATTGGTTTTTGTGCTTCCAGTACTTTTTGTGCCTGTTCAACCTGTATGGATAATGCATTGATCTCTAGTTCTTTTGTTGAAACTTCTACCTTAAGTTCGGTCTTTTCCGTTTCAACTCTTTGAATTTCATTTGCCGCTTGTAATGTTTTACTTCCCAATAACACCACAGTTAATCCTAAAATCACAAGCAGAGCAACTAAAATTTGATTCATTGTTTTCATAATATCACCTTTCTAAAATTAAGCTTCCTATTTCTAAAACAATAATGAACACAGCAAGTTGCGCTATGTTCATCATGACTTTACAAATTATAGCATAAGATAAAAAAGTGTCAATTAACAAAATGTAACTTATGTTGTCTTCCACCAACTACACCGAGATTTTACCATATTATTCCATCTACGAAAGCGTTGTAATTGTTGGCTTCTTGCAAGGGTTCCTGAAATTGCACTAAATTGTTTTGTATGTTTAACACAATTGTAATTCCATAATTTTCCTTATTTCGTTTTATTATTGTGATATGCTTGCATTTTCTTCAGTCTATTTGAGTCAATCTGACTGTTTTCTTGAGTCTTTTCTTCTGTTTTTATAACATTGCTTTCTTTTTTTTGTAGCGCATTGATCAAGAATCCAATCGTGTCGGTCACTTGTGATGCTTTTGCCTTCACATAGTGTTTTCTGATCCGGTCCATATCATTTCCGGCAAATGCCAAAATGATATTCGCCTCCTTGAAGTTGATCTTTTCTTCAATAAGTTCTATCACTTCATCAACCAGTGCTTCCTTGGATTCCTTCTGGCTGACAAAAGCCTTTGGTGCAGGTTCGAAAGAGGTGTCGTCACCAAGTAAATAATCCGCCATTCGTTTTCTAAGATCGCTCTCACCACGATGTTTGGTCTTGGCAACCGGTTCTTGATCTACCTTGAAGAAACCTTCCTTAAAGTCATCATCAAAATGCTCAACTACTTTTGTGATCTCAGCAACATCATCAGGATTTTGAATCACACTACTTTCTCTTCGAACAGGTGGATCGCTTTGGTAATCTTTGGCAAGATATCCCTTCATTCTGAGTGAATCAAAGGCGCGCCTTGCAGTGACTTTACCGCAACCCATAAACTCAGCGAGTTTCTCGGTGGTCATTCGCGTAGATTCATCTCTGCTCATCAATACCAATAGACACATTTTCTCGTAGATGTCGAGATCATAGTTTTCGAACACTTCTTCTTCAATCGATTTCCAGAATTCCATATCCTCCACCCTTCACAGTCTACTTTACCTTTACTCTATGGTATACTTTCTTTCCTTTTCTGATCATCAGATCACCGTCAATAAAATCCTCTTTAGTGATCAATCTGTTAAAATCCTCTAAAACCACATCATTCACAGAAACTCCATTTTGCTGAATTAATCTTCTGCCTTCACCTTTAGATGAGACAAGTTCCAGTTTTAGCATCAAATCAAGAATCAAAACACCCTCCTCAAACTCGGAAGCTTCCATTTCTGTCGTAGGAATATTTTCCGTGTTGCCACCACCAGAAAACAAAGCTTTTGCCGTCTCAAGTGCTTTTTGGGCTTCTTCAGTTCCGTGAACAATCTTAGTGAATTCAAATGCCAGAATTTCCTTGGCTTTATTGATTTCCGAACCCTCAAGAGCGTAAAGTGCTCTAACTTCATCCATTGGTAGGAAGGTCAAAAGCTTTAAACAATTTTCCACGTCAGCATCTTCAATGTTTCTCAGGTATTGGAAGAGCTCGTAAGGAGTCGTCTTCTCTGGATCCATCCAAATCGCTCCGGACTCGGTTTTACCCATTTTCTTGCCGTCGCTGGTTAAAAGCAATTTGAAAGTCAGACCATAAACTTGCTTGCTTTCCATTCTTCTGACCAAATCCACCCCGGCAATAATGTTGGACCATTGGTCATTGCCACCAAGTTGCATCTGGCAATCAAACTGTCTGTTCAGCTCCAGAAAATCATAAGCTTGCATAATCATATAGTTGAATTCAAGGAAACTCAATCCCTTTTCTAGTCTTTGCTTGAAACACTCCGCAGAAAGCATACGATTTACCGAAAACTTACTGCCTATTTCTCTAAGGAAAGGAATATACTTCAGTTCATCTAACCACTGAGCGTTGTTGGAAACGTAACCATCTTTTCCGTCCAGGGTCAAATAGTTTTCCATTTGCTTCTTTAAACATTCTCCATTGGAGTCGATATCTTCAGATGTCAGCATTTTTCTCATATCTGTTTTTCCTGAAGGATCACCAACTTTGGCAGTTCCTCCACCAATAAGGGCGATTGGCTTGTGTCCTGCACGTTGCATGTGCATCATGACCATGATTTGTATAAAATGTCCTAGATGCAAACTGTCCGCTGTGGGATCGAAGCCAATATAGAAAGTCACACTTTCTTTTGCAAGCAACGCTTTGACTTCCTCTTCATGCGTGATTTGTTCGATATAACCACGTTCAAGCAGTGTATCGTATACGTTTTTCATAAGCCACCTCTAATCCTATTTTTTAAATAAAAAAAGGGCCTCTCCATCGAAGGACGAGAGAACCCGTGTTACCACCTTGCTTCATGACCACTTTCGCGGTCACCTCAAACCGAATAACGCTCGGGACGCGTGATGGTTTCCCATCAAGACTCATGGCGCGTAATTCAAAAATACTATTGGAATTGCTTTCACCACCCGCAATTCTCTCTGAATTTCAACAGAATTTTCTACTAAGCCACTTCAATCGCCTTATAGAACTTGACGTTCCTATAGAATTATCTACAAATATAATTTATTTTGCCATATTTGTCAAGACATACTACATCAAAACTTCAACATGAACCGACCTGTCCTTGGCAAGATCGACAAAACGCTCTCCTACTTGTACCAGTGGTCTGGTCGGATAATTATGGTCGATGAATACAATTTTTCCCGTTTCACCGGTTGACAGTTTGACCTGTTTGCCTAAGTAATATTCTGAAAGTTTTTTTATGAAAATATAACACACTTCCGCATCGAAAATTTTTCCACTCGACCACGAGAGATAATCCGCAGCAAGCAGTGGTGAGACACCTTTTCTGTAAGGACGATCAGTAATCATGGCATCAAATACATCACAAACCATTATAATTTTAGCAAAGTCATGTATTTGATTTTCTCTTAGACGAAGCGGATATCCCGAACCATCCATTCTCTCATGGTGATGAAGAGCGGCATACTTAATATTGGAAGAAACGCCTTGGGTCTTAAGCAAAATGCTATACCCGAATTGAGCGTGTTTTTTGATGAGTTCAAATTCCTCAGCGTTGACATTTTCTTCTTTTTTTACTATAAATTCAGGGATATTCATCTTACCGATATCATATAACAGACCGGCTTCACCGAGCTCAATGAGTTCCACTTGAGAATAACCGAGCCATTTACCAACCATTGTGGCGAGTATTGAAACTCTTAAAGAATGCTGGAAAGTATAATCATCTGATTCCTTGAGTTGATTGAGCCTCATGAGGACATCATTGTTTCTGATCATGTCAGGTAGCGCCTCTTCAACATTGTTCTTGATGCGTTCAAGATCCAGTTTACCGGTTTCTCTGATATTTCTGAACACTTCCTTGGTGTCATCGATCATTTTCTGATGTTTGACGTCGATTGGTATATTGCCTTCTCCTGTGAGAACATGGACTTCCATGTTGCGATTGACGACACTTCTTTCAGTTGGCTCATAGACATGGTTATCAATTTCATCGAGATCATTCAACAATTTCATCAAATCAAAAGCATCACCATTTTTAGATGCGTTCTCTTTGAATGCATGAACATCAAGTGTAACATTTTCAATCGCTTCATTTTCATGTTCCAGTACTTTGACTTCGGTAAATCCTAGATTAGAAATCAGTTCTATATGTCTTTGTGTCAAATGAGTGCCTTTGTTGAGGAGTTCGACGACACCACTTGAATCAATAATGGATTCGCCTAAAATCATACCATCTTTAAGTTGCTTCGTTTCAATAATTTTCACAATCGCTCACCATCCAGTACTATCTCGTTAAAAGTTAGCTGCACAACATCAAAATTCATTTTTGAAAAAAATAGTGATCATGCCAGGGCCGCAATGAGCCCCTACCGCACACCCCAAAGTGTTGATGATAAAATTTCTAGTTCCATATACAGTCTCAAAATGGTTTTTCACCTCTGTCGCTTCCTCCTCATTCAAAGTATGGGCGATCCCCACAAGTTGATTGTCAAGACCACGTCCATTGGCTTCAATATATTCATACAATTTGGCTAAAAGCTTCTTTTTGCCTTTCGCTTTGTCAAAAGGTACCAAAAAACCATCCACCACGTGAAGAATCGGCTTGATGTTGAGTAGGTTGCCTATCATGGCTTGAGATTTACTTACCCTGCCACCTCTCAAAAGATAGTCCAGATCATCCACTGAAAAAACATGCTTCATTTGTCCTATGGCACGGGTCACGTATGACATCACTTCGTCATAAGACGCGCCAACCTGAACCAATTTTGCCGTTTCGACAACAATTACACCAAGTCCGAGTGAGACACATTTGGTATCGATGATTGTCATCTTAAAATCCGGAAATTCCTCTTTGACTGTTTCATATGCGAGCATTGAGGTTTGATATGTCCCGGACAAACCCGACGAAAAAGCCAAATAAATATAGTCATCGCCTGTTTGGGCAAATTTTTCAAAATAGTCGAGGAAGTGATTCAGTGGAATTTGTGCTGTTTTAACAGAAGCGCCTTTGATCATGGCTTTATACATGTCATTTGGTTCAATGGTCACTGAATCCAGGTGTTCCACTTCGTTCAAATAGACGATCAGTGGCAACACTTCAATTTGATGCTTCTCCGCAAGTGTTTTAGGCAAGTCAGAAGCACTGTCTGTAATGATTCTTAACGCCATAATGTTCCCCCTGTGTATTATTATTTATTATATCATGTATTCATTCAATTTGACCATATGATAATGGTCTTCCCATTTGCCATTGATTTTCAGATATTTCCGGGCAAGGCCTTCACTTTCAAAACCTAGTCTCTTTACAACAGTCATGGATTTTGTATTCTCTGGCATGATGTTGGCTTCAATTCGATGAAGTTCCATTTCATTAAATGCGACTTCCATAACTTTTGAGATGGCTTCCGTCATATACCCAGCTCCGGTAAATCGCTCACCGAGTTTATACCCCAAAAAACAGGACTGAAAGACACCTCTGATGATATTCATTAGAGAAACACACCCGATCGGCAAATCGTTTGCCTCGTCTTCTTTTTTAAACATCCAAAAACGAACCATTTGACCTTTCAAAAAAAACCGTTCCTCAAGATTGAGTATTCGTCTCTGGTGATTGATCGTATAAAAATCAGGCTGCTTAACCTGCTCCCATCTCTCCAAAACCGTTTCATTATCAAGATAAAACTTAAGAATTTTCGATGCATAAGTACTGTCGACCACTACAAGTCTGAGGCGCTCAGTCTCATAAACCCTGTTCATTTCATCGTCCCTTCTTTATATTGAAAATTGCATTTGAGAGTCGTGCAAATTCTTCCATCCCAAGTGCTTCTCCTCTAATTCTCTCTTCGATTTCTGCGTCTGCAAGTGCTCTTCTGGCTTCATCCTTCTCGAGTCCTAGAAATCCTCCAGTCAGTGCGTTGAGTAGTGTTTTTCTACGCCTTCCAAACCCGTCTTTGACTGTGGAGAAAAAAGTTTTCTCATCGAGCAGCTCAACAGGTGGCGCTTTTCTGACATTCAGTCTGATTACCGTGGAATCCACGTTTGGAGAAGGCATGAAAGAGCCCCTGGAAACGCGGGTGACAATGGAAGGTTCGGTAAAATATTGAACAGCTACAGAAAGTGCCCCATAATCCTTAGTGGAAGGTGATGCCATGATTCTATCGGCGACTTCTTTCTGGATCATGATGACCAAATCAGTGACAGGAACTCTTTCTTCCAGGAACTTCATTATGATAGGCGTCGTCACATAATAGGGGAGATTGGCTACCAATTTAGGAGATTTTTCCTTGAAATGGGTTTCAAACAACGCCTTAAGATCCACTTTCATAATATCATCACATATGATTGTGAGGTTGTCGTGATGTCCAACGGTCTCATCAAGTACTGGAATCAGGCTCCTGTCAATCTCCACCGAGACCACTTTACCGGAAGCCTCGCAAAGCGCATTGGTCATGACGCCTATTCCAGGGCCAATTTCAAGAACGTAATCATCTTTTGTGATTCCAGCGCCTTCCACAATTCTGTGGAGAACATTTTCATCGATGATGAAATTTTGACCGAATCTTTTACTGAACTGAAAATTATACTTTTCCATTATATACTTTATCGTTTTGGGCGATGTCAACTTATCTATCATGCTCTCTCCTTAAATACAGCGTCAATGACGCGGTTATATTCCTCTTTGGTGATACCGTAATGATTCAATCTGTTTAGGAATTGCTTGGCATTACAATACCCAATTCCAAGTTCTTTTCCAACAATGGCGCGAATTTCACTTGCACCTATACCACCACTGAGTCCATCCCTGACCAAATCATTTTTGGTAAAGACCGGAATGCTGAACGGTCTTACGGTCTTTACTTTTGAGAGCGCATCGATGATCACTTCAGGACTGGCGTTCTCAACACCTATGTTATCTCCCATCATCGCATCGCTTTTGCTGATGAAAGCATGCTTGCAATTTTTTACACGGTTTGCGATTCTTTCCCTGATCTTTTCACCGGCAAAATCCGGATCGGTCAGGACAATGATTCCCACGCTTTCAGCCGCTTTTTCGATACGTATCCAAGTTGAAGCGCGAATTCCAAATCCATGTGTGATGATCACATCGCATACAACCGCTTTTTTCACTGCAGATTCATCATCTTTTCCCTCAACCACTATTGTTTCTTTGATATGTTCCATAAACCTCTCGTTTCCATTATTTGATTCTAAAAAACTGCTTTGCGTTCTGGAGCGTAGTTTCCGCAACAGTTTCATAACTGATATTTTTTATATTTGCTATGCGTTCGCAGGTATGTCTGACGAACATCGGTTCATTGCGTTTGCCTCTCATGGGTTCCGGCGATAAATAGGGAGAATCCGTTTCTATGAATAGTCGCTCAAGCGGTATGGTTTCCACTACCTCGACCGCTTTCCTTGCATTTTTAAAGGTGACTGGACCTGCAATTGAAATCATGGCACCCAGTTTCACATACTGAGTGGCAAGTTCATGGCTTCCTGAAAAACAATGCATCAGCACCCCTGTGCTAAAGGCTTTTTCCTCTTTGAGAATCTGAAGGACATCGGCATTCGCGTCTCTATCGTGTATGATGATTGGCAGATCAAGTCTTTTGGCAATTCTGATCTGCTCAATGAAAACTTCTTTTTGGACCGCTCTTGGGGATAGATCCCTATAATAATCGAGGCCGATTTCACCAATGGCTTTTACACGTTCTTTTTTTGCCATTTCTTCAATCAATCCGAGCATCATGGCATCTACAGTTTCTGCATCATGTGGATGGATTCCGACACCTGCATATATGAAATCATACGCCTCTGCGATTTCAACAGCTCTTACACTGGATTCAAAATCAGCGCCAGGGTTGAGTATATATGAAACACCATTCAATCTCGCTCTTTTTATGACGAGTTCACGGTCATGGTCAAATTGTGACGCATCAAGATGCGCGTGTGAGTCAAATAACATGAGTCACCTCCTACACTCCTATTATGCCTTATTTCGTGCTAAAAAGAAATAAAGAACGAGGAAAACCCCAAATCTCCTCATTTTGAAAAGATTCGGGGTTTCATTTAAGAAACTTGACTTCCATTTTTTATATCAGCAGTTACAAGACTTAGAATATCATCCTTAGTAGCGGCCAAAATCATGCCTTGCGACTCGATACCTCGAAGCTGAACCGGTTTTAAGTTGGCAACCAAAATGACATTTTGACCAACGAGTTCTTCTGGTTTGTACGCACCAGCAATACCTGAAACAACCTGTCTTTTTTCAGGACCGACCTGAAGCTGAAGTACTAACAATTTGTCAGCTTTTGGGTGCTTCTCTGCAGAAATGACTGTCGCTACCTTAAGGTCAAGTTTCGCGAAATCATCGATAGTGACCTCAGGTTTGACCTCAAGCACTTCCGGTTCTTCTTCCTTTGTGATATATTTCGCTTTGACCGCATCAATCTCCACCATTTTTTTGGTTTCATCCATTCTTGCGAATAGTACTTCCGCAGTACCGACATGATCTCCTATGACCGTGCCGTCAAATGTGACCAAAGATTCCAAGGTTGTTGCTGTGGCACCTATCTGATCCAATATCTTCGCTGCAGTATCAGGAATGAATGACTTAAGAAGTACAGCGGAAAATCGGATTGCTTCCAAAAGATTGTAAAGAACAGTTCCAAGTCTCTCCATGTCATCTGGATTTTTGGCCAGATTCCATGGCAATGTCTCATCGATGTATTTGTTGCTTCTTCGAAGGAGCTGCCAAATTTCATCCAGAGCATCTGCCACCTTGTATGCGTCCATACGTTCTTCCACTTTTTTTGGTGTTGAAAGTGCAAGTGAAATCAGTTCCTTATCAATGGCTTCTGGAGCAGTCGGTGCAACTATCACTCCGTCAAAGTATTTTTTCACCATTGCCACAGTTCTGTTGACGAGGTTGCCAAGGACATTAGCAAGATCCGAGTTGATTCTGTTGATCATCATCTCATAGGTGATGGTTCCATCCAATGAGAACGGCATTTCCCTGAGCACATAATAACGTACCGCATCCACTCCGAAAAGTTCTACCAGATCGTCAGTGTAAATGACATTGCCTCTGGATTTGCTCATTTTATCCTTACCGGTCAGAAGCCATGGATGCCCAAATACTTGCTTTGGCAGTTCAACCTCAAGCCCCATGAGAATAATCGGCCAATAAATAGTGTGAAAACGTACGATATCTTTTCCGATCACATGAACATCTGCAGGCCAAAGTTTGTTGAACTGGTCAGATGAGCCATCGGGATCGTATCCTATTGCAGTGATGTAGTTTGAAAGTGCGTCAAGCCATACATATACCACATGACCCGGATCAAAGTCCACAGGTATTCCCCATGAAAATGAAGTTCTGGAAACACATAGGTCCTGGAGACCTGGCTTAATGAAGTTGTTGAGCATCTCATTTTTTCTGGATTCCGGCCAGATGAACTCAGGATTATTCTCTATATGCTCCTCAAGCCTTCTCTGATACTTCGAAAGTTTCAGGAAATACGCCTCTTCACTAGCTTGGAAGACTTCGCGCCCACAATCCGGACAGTTTCCTTCCTGGATCTGTGTTTCTGTCCAAAATGACTCACAGGGTGTACAATACCATCCTTCATATTTTCCTCTGTATATGTCACCTTTTTCATATAATTTTTTAAATATTTTCTGAACGACCCTTTTGTGCCCTTCATCAGTCGTGCGTATGAACTGGTCATAACTCACGCCAACTAGATCCCAAATCCTTTTGATCTCACCTGCGATTTCATCTACGTGCTCTTGTGGTGATTTGCCGGCCTCTATGGCTTGAAGTTCAATCTTCTGCCCGTGTTCGTCAGTTCCTGTCAAGAAATAAGTATCGTAACCTTGCTCTCTTTTGAAGCGTACAAGGGCATCCGACAATATGGCTTCATATACATTCCCGATGTGTGGGATTTTTGATGTGTAGGCAATCGCAGTGGTCAAATAATATTTTCCTTTACTCATAATACACTCTCCTTATTCATTCTTATCAAAAAAACAAAAAACTCCCCTCCCTACAATAGGGACGAAAGTAAATTCCGCGGTACCACCCTAGTTCTGCAAATGCAGCCCTCGATGTGCTCAGCACTGTGTTATAACGTACACCAACGTCCATGCCTAAATCAATTCAGCATAGCGGTTCAAGGATCATCTTCCCCATTCCATCACCATCGACTTCCACCAAACGTCGACTCTCTCTAGGTGCCAGGACAGGTACTCTTCCCATCATAACCTTATATATCCGATAATTTAGGGAAATTGTAACATATCACCTGATTTATTGCAACATAAAAAAAACTTGTTGCACGTACGGTGGTAATGTGATATTAATATACTTGCTTAATTCAATAGAAAGAGGTGACCTATGGTTAATAACGTCCATCCATTTTTAGATGCTTTCGCCAAAGGAAAAATCAACGCCCTGAACATCGATATGGACTTTGATAAAATTTCTGTCGCTATCAGCAGTCGCAATGAAGTCGACCCGGTTGAAATCATTTTTGAAGATGTAAAAGCTTTTTATTATATCGACCACGATCTGAAATCTGAACTTGATTTATCCAACGAAAACCTTAACGTCGTGTCTTATGACGATCTTGGATTCGGTGAGTTCACTGCCGCAAAACACTCTCAAACAGATGACATTTTTGTTTCCATTCCAAATTTTGCTGTGAATATCAACGATTCCTCATTATATATCGACGCAAATAAAATCAGAATCAACGATCGCGCCTTCAATGTCCGCTAAACTTGTTACAAAATCTTTTTTGGGGTATAATGTGACTAACAATATATTCTAAGGGAGGCATTCATGGGCAGTCAAATGATTTTTACATTCAAGGATCTTCTATTATTCGTACTCTGGGGGTGCCTGGTAACCCTGCTGATTTATCTGGTGCTCATACTTAGACGCGCTTTACTTGTAATGAAACAAGTGAATCAGATCGTAGATGGCAACCGTCAAAGCATTGATGCCACAATGGATGTTGTGCCACTGCTCACAAAACATCTGGAAACCATCACTGATGAGGTCGCCCACGATGTTCAGGCATTCAGGGGTACCGTAGACAACATAGCTGAAACAACAGAATCTGTGACCGATACCATCAACGAGAATCAAGACTTTATTGGAGGACTTTCCTCTTTTATGCATACCGTATCCATCGGTAAAGCACTTTACGACAAATATTTCGGTGATAAGGTGAAGGAATTCAAAGCCGTCGTTTCTGAAGTTGAGAAAACCGGAGAAGAGAAACCGGAAGCTTAATCAACTGTGTATTTCTACCACATTTTGTTGACAACTGGAAATTATTATATTATGATTCACTTATAAATCATTATAGCGAACAGGAGGTTTTTAGATGAAATCGACAGGTATCGTACGTAAGGTTGACGAACTCGGAAGAGTTGTTATTCCTATCGAACTGAGAAGGACTTTGGCGATTGGCGAAAAAGATGCTTTAGAGATTTTCACTGAAGGTGAAACGATTATCCTTAAAAAATATGAGCCGGCATGCATTTTCTGCGGTCAAGCCAAAGGCGTAAAAAATGTAAAAGGAAAAAACATTTGTCCATCTTGTGTGGATGAAATCAAAGAATTATAAAATTGATCCCAGGCGATTAGCGCCTGGGATTTTTATGCGTTTAATCGGATTATTATTCCAGCAACAAGGAGTAAACATCCGTTTTTTTCATATTGCGCTCTTTGGCGATCACTTTCATAGCTTCTTTGTTGTCAAGTCCGCCTTCCATTAGTGACTCATACCTCTCTTTAATCGGTACTTCTGAAAAATCTATGACAGGTTCGGGGTCTGTTTCACCGCCTTTGAGGACAATAACGATTTCACCTTTTACCGTCTCTGAATCATAAAACGCCATCAATTCAGACAAATTACCACGCTGGAACGTCTCAAACTTCTTAGTGAGTTCCCTAGCAACTACAGCCTTTCGGTCTCCTAGACCTTCATAAAGAAGTCGCAAAGTCTCCTTAAGCCTATGGGGGGATTCATAAATGAGCAGTGTACGTCTCTCGTATTTCAGTCTCTCTATATGTTTTCTCTTCTGTCTTTTATCACGGCTCAAAAATCCTTCAAACACGAATTGGCCAGTAGAAAATCCCGATCCTACAAGTGCCATTGAAAATGCGGTGACGCCAGGTATGATTTCAAATGGCGTATCCGTTTCGATACATTTGATTACCAGATTTTCACCTGGATCCGATATCCCTGGCATTCCCGCATCGGTTACAAGTGCAACCTTTTCACCCATTTGAACTTTGGATATGATTTCATTTCCCGCTTGCTCTTGATTGTGATCGTGATAACTATGAAGTGGTTTGCTGATTCCAAAATAATTGAGAAGTCTGACGGAATGTCTGGTGTCCTCAGCGTATACTACATCACATGATTTGAGTGTCTCGAGCACTCTGAACGTGATGTCTTCGAGATTTCCAATCGGTGTTCCGCATAAATATAATTTTCCGGACATCATGAATCCTCCCCATCTTCTTTAGTGAACGCCGTTATATTTTCCATGCCATAAATCTCGTAGATTTCTTTCGTGAACATGCCATTTTGTTCATAAACGATAAGAGGCTCCTCAACATGAAGTTCCGAGTTACCGCCATTCACACATTGAATCAGACAGATATTTGGACTTTTATGGACAAAAGGTTGGATCATCCGTATACGTTTAGGTTCAAGCTTGTATTTTCTACAAAGGACAAATATATCCACCAATCGATTCGGCCTGTGGATTAAATAGAATTTTCCTCTAAATTTCAACAATTTGGCCGCTTTTTCCACAATATCTTCAAGTGTACAAAGTACTTCATGCCTTGAAATCGCCTTCAGATCCGATGGATTTTTTAGCCCACCATTACCAGACATGTAAGGTGGATTGGAAACGACAACATCTACACTTCCTGGTGGCACATAATCGATTGCATCAATCAAATTGGCATGGATCACTTCTATCCTTTCCTCAAGTCCATTGAGAAGAACACTTCTTGATGCCATTTCAGCCATTTGTTCTTGCACTTCGAAAGCGTAGATCTTCTTGAATTCGGTTTTTCCAGAAAGTAAAATGGGGATAATACCCGTACCGGTTCCAAATTCGACCACAGTGTCACCAGATTTGAGTTTGGTGAAGTTGCTGAGAAGAACCGCATCTATACCAAAACAAAAACCCTTGGGATCTTGAATAATTTTTAGTCCTTTAAGCTGCAAGTCATCGACACGCTCATGTGGCAGCACCAATTCTATTTCACTTTTCATAATATTCTCCAAAAATAAGACGTTTTGAAACTGAAATCAGGTTCAAAACGTCTGCATTATTAATCCTCTAATTTTTTGAGTTCGGCAAAATCCACCGGACCCGCATCTGCTGCAGGTTTTGGACCAGACGATGAATATCTGTTGACTTCAACGACTTGGATCAAATCCTTGTGATAAGAAACAAAATCCTCACTGAGTTCCTCAGGTTTTTCTTTGACAATATGTCTTACTTTAGCTTGCTCAAGCAAAATGTTGGTATCCACCACGTATGCAAGACCATCTGGTGTCTTCACTTTATCACCTCTGTTGGGCATTCCAACACGAATCTGAACATATGTGTCATATTCATATTTGAGGCAACACATCAATCTACCGCAAAGTCCAGAAATTTTAACTGGATTGAGTGATAAATTCTGGTCTTTTGCCATTTTTATCGATACAGGTGCAAAGTCTCCAAGCCAGCTGCCACAACAAATTTCTCGGCCACATGGACCAAGGCCTTTGACCATTTTCGACTCGTCTCTGACACCAATCTGTCTGAGTTCAATACGTGTTCTGAATATTGCTGCAAGGTCCTTGACCAACTCTCTGAAATCGATCCTACCATCTGCTGTAAAATAAAAAATTACTTTATTATTATCAAAAGTATACTCGACATCAATCAATTTCATAACCAATTCATGGGTTTTGATCTTATCTATACAAATCGAAAAAGCCTCTTTTGCCTTTTCCTTATTGGCAATGTGGTTTGCATCATCTTCAGCAGTCGATACTCTGAGTACCGGCTTAAGCGGACTTACAATTTGGTCCTCAGGAATATCCCTCTTACCTATAACACACTCACCATACTCTATGCCTCTAGCGGTTTCCACAATGACATGATTGTCTTTTTCAACAGCCACATCGCCTGGATCGAAATAGTAGATTTTGCCCGCTTTCTTAAATCTCACACCAACAACAGTGATCATCTTTCCTCCTAGTCTTCTATGCAATGAAACAGCAGGTTGTCTACTGTTAAATCAAAATTCATATTGTTTTTTATTTTTTGTTCCACGTGATCTATGGTCAAAATGAGTTCCACCATCTGCTTTCGAGTTAATTTGCCAGATGACTTCATCAATTGTCCTCTCTCTTCAAGTATAGAAAAATTCACTTCATGAATCAATTGTTTATTTTGTGTTTCCCTAAAAATCATCAAATCTCTCAATATAATTATAACTCTATTTAAAAATATAACAAACCTTTGCTTATCTTGTTTCGCGTAAGCACCAAACTCCAGAATCCTACCCATATCACGATTCTCGATACTTTGAATAAAATCAACAGCCTTATCGGTTATTTCTGGTGAATCGTCTGTTTCAGATTCACCGTCCAGATTGAAACCGAGGACTTGGCATCTCGACTGAAGCGTTTCTAGCATACCTTCCAGATTTTGAGTTAAAAATATAAAAACAGCATACTCCGGAGGTTCTTCCAGAATTTTAAGCAGCCTGTTCTGTGCCGACTCAGTCATGAGATGCGACTGATGTATGATGGCAATCTTCTGTTTGCTTTCATACGGTCTGATGAACATATACTCCTGCAGTTCCTCCATTTGAGCGTTCTTTATGGATGCCCCATCTGGTGATACTACATACAAATCTGGATGATTTTCGGAATTTACTTTTAAACAAGACGAACAGGAATCACATCCTGTGTGTTCCTGTTTGCATAAAATCATCTTTGCAATTGCCTTTGCAAATTGTAGGTCCTCTGTTCCGGAAAAGATGTAACTATGGGACAAACGGTTTTTATTAAAGGCGTCAGACAAAAACTGACGCTGGGCGTGAAACACATTCATATGCCTAATTCCCCTACAATTTCAAATAATCTTCCACATCAATAACAAAAACAGTGGCTCCGCCGACAGAAATTTCTAGCGGCATACCCATGACACTGTTGTCACCCATCAGTGAAGTCGTTGTAGTAATCTCTTTTCGAGTTTTGCATGTATCTTCTATTATTTTTGTGGCTTGTTCAACACGCTCTTTTGGCGTACCGATAATTAAAGTCGTATTGCCCGATTTCAAAAATCCGCCTGTTGAAGCCAACTTTGTCACACCAAAATCTTCAGCTGTCAATTTTTTAACCAATGAATGAGCATCTTCGTCGTGGACAATTGCTATAATCAATTTCATAGTAACGCCTCCTCATGAGATTATTACTATAAGTATACCACAAAAAAGTCAATTAATTCACGGTTCCAATTTTTTTGAGTGGCATAAATCTAAAAAGTACTTTGCCTATAATGTCTTCCTCATCAATCAGTCCCAGGTCTCTGGAGTCATAGCTCACACTCCTGTTGTCACCCATCATGAAGTACTTGCCCTCACCAACAACCATGTTCTCTACATCTTTATTGGTGCTGGAATTGATATAGGGTTCGTCAAGGACTTTCCCATTGACAGTCACAACACCACTGCTGATCGAAATCGAATCGCCAGGACCTGCAATGACTCTCTTGATAAGGTTCTTCCTTTCGCCTTCCTTGTGAAGAATTTTCTGTATGAAGTTAAGTCCCTCGTAATCCGCTTCCGTTAAAGTCAACTCAGATTTGAAGGACACGATATCTCCCTGTTCGATGGATCCGACTTTAAGCATGAATAGCATGTCTTTCTCGACAAGTGTCGGATACATTGATGTATTGTAAACAGTAGTCGTTCCAAAAAAAATATTGTACAGTAAAAAAACTACAAGAGTGATCAATATGGCTTGACCCCATTCGAGCAACTCTTTTTTAATCTTATCCATGGTTTCACCTCAAAATATAGATTTCTTTCATTGTTTCTGGTATCAATTGGAGAGATTCTAAAGTAATCCGCTCTCCGGGAACAATCACAGGAATACCTGGTGGATAAGGAATGACGTATTCTCCGGCTATCTGGCCGACACAGCCTTTGACTGCCACTTTGATACGCGTCATATTTCTTGCTTCGTTCGCTTTAAAAACTTGAACCACGGGATCGGAAACGCTTTCATAAACCATCCCAAGTGGTAAATGAGCTTGAGGATTAAGAGGCTTCACACTCTTACCTATTTCGACGTCAATTTGACCAAGTGCCAATTCAAGACGCACAAAATCCTCATCTTCATTTGCGATGCTTGTCATCAATAGACACATATGTTTTGTCGCATACTCAACTTGTATCTGATAATCACTTCTTAACCTTTCAGCTAAACTCTCACAGTTCCATTTTTCATCATCATAGCAATCAGGAGCAATGGAGACAATAATCTTGCTGATATCCTGATTCGCCAGATTGTAACACTTCAGAGTATCAAGGTCGGATACATTTTTATAAAATTTTTCGATTCTTGATTTGAGCCATTTGACATACTCTGGACCTTTGGCCTCTAAAACGTTAAGCATCTCATCAATGGATGCCATCAGAACGTAAGAGGGACTGCTGGTCTGAAGTGCTTTTAGATGCCATAGGATCGTTTCCAATTGAATATCTGACAATCTGTTTGCCACTGAAAAATGAATACATGCTGTTTGAGTCATAGCAGGAAGGGTCTTGTGAAAGCTTTGAATCACTATGTCAGCCCCGAGTTCAAGAGATGATCTAAACGGTCCACCGAACAATTTCAAATGCGCGCCATGCGCTTCATCCACAATCACAACCATTCCAGCCTCATGACATGCCTTGATCAAGTCTTCAATCGGATAACATATTCCCTCGTAAGTGGGGTAGGTCAACACACAAACTTTAGGTGATGACATATCCTCAACTCTACTTCTTAGTCTATGGACATCAATTCCTATCGGTATGCGAAGATGGTCATCAAATTCTGGTGCAACAAAAAATGGTTTGAGGCCATTGAGTTCAACTGCATTGTATATAGACTGATGCGCATTGCGGTTGATGAGAATCTCATCCCCCCTATGGGTTGATCCAAGGATGGCGGATATCAATCCAACAGTACTGCCTCCCACAAGGATTTCACTAGCCTTGGAATCGTAATACTCTGAAATGGCAATTTTCGTCTCATGTATACACGATTCGGAATGATGTAAATTGTCAGCACCTGGAATTTCGGTTATATCATAAGCTAAAAATGGCTTCAATGATTCACCGATCAATCTGCCACTTTTATGTCCTGGCATATGAAACGAAGTCAACCTCTCATTATTGATTTTTCCAAGTGCCTTAATTAAACGCATATAATCCCCATGAGCTCCTAACGCCTTTTTTTATTCTTATGTTCTGCTATTGCAGTCACATTTTTTGACTTCGCGATATAGTATTTCCGATCTCTGAAAAGATCGACCACCGCGTAGAAAAGAATAATGATGAATACAAGCAGAACGGCTCCAACTAAAATCCATTCAATTATCGACATGGTCTACCTCTATTTTATCACAGTTTTCCCACCAAAGTAAGGTTGAAGAACTTTTGGTATCTCAACACTGCCGTCCTCATTCTGATAATTCTCAAGTATCGCCGCAACAGTCCTGCCGACAGCGAGTCCAGACCCGTTGAGAGTATGGACAAAATTGACTTTTTTGGTCTCTGCATCCCTGTATCTAATACCAGCACGACGTGCTTGAAAATCTTCAAAGTTAGAACAACTTGAAATTTCCTTATAGGCTTCATAACTTGGAAGCCACACTTCGATATCATAAGTCATAGCAGAACTAAAACCTACGTCTCCACTACAAAGTCTCACTACTCTGTATGGCAATTCCAATCGCTTCAACACTTCTTCAGCATTATTTGTCAATTTTTCCAGTTCATCATAAGAACCTTCAGGTTTTACAAACTTGACCATTTCCACTTTATTGAACTGGTGTTGTCGGATCACGCCTCGAGTGTCTCTTCCTGCAGAACCTGCTTCTTTTCTGAAACACGGGGTATATGCGGTATGATTGATTGGGAGTGCCACTTCCTCAAGGATTTCACCTCTGTAAAGATTTGTTACAGGTACTTCTGCTGTTGGAACCAAGAAGAAGTCCTTAGAAGGGATATGGAACATGTCATCCTCAAATTTTGGCAATTGACCCGTGCCTGTCATAGAATCCCTATTGACCATAAATGGTGGTAAAATTTCAGTATAACCGTGTTCATCTATATGCAGATCAAGCATGAAGTTGATTAGTGCCCTTTCAAGTTTTGCGCCCATCCCTTTAAGCACAGTGAAACGAGTACCAGTAATCTTGGTGGCGCGTTCAAAATCAAGAATATCAAGAGTCACTCCGATATCCCAGTGTGCCTTTGCTTCAAAATCAAACTTTCTTGGCGTTCCAACCACGCGGATTACAGGATTATCATGGTCATCATCACCAATCGGAGTGTCCGCTTTAAGTGTGTTTGGAACCTCCATGATCATTTCATTCAAAGCTTCTTCAACAACTTTGACTTTGGCATCAAGTTCCTTGATGGTATCAGAAAGCTCTTTCATCTCAGCAAAAAGGGCGTCTGTATTTTCGCCTGCCTTCTTTTTCATAGGAATTTCCTTAGACATCTTGTTTTGTCTACTTTTCAAGTCTTCAACCTCACCTATGAGCACACGTCTTTCTTCATCTTTTTCTTTGATGAGTGGCAGGCCGTAGTCACCTTTTCCCCTTAATTTCAATAGAGCTTCCACTGTATCGTATTCACTTCTGATTCTCTTAAGATCCAACATAACATACCTCCACAATTTTAATCAAAAAATACAAAAAACTCCTCATCCCATAAAGGGACGAGAAGTTAACCCGCGTTGCCACCCTAGTTGGTATAATCATACCCACTCGATCAAGTTATCGCCTTGAATACGTTTAGCATTACCTAAAAAACTCCGAGGCGGATTCAATACCCCCTGAAACTGATTCTCACCAAACATCAGCTCTCTTCATTCCGGGAAAGAATTTACTGTTCCTCATCATAGTCCATATCAATTTCAATCATTATAACTCAAATTGATTCCATCGTCAACTTAAACCTCGTTTTCAATCCACTTGTGCTTTTTTAGGATGTTGAATACTTTGTTGTCGATACGAGTCAATTCCATTTTGAGTCGCTTTGCAGGAATTTTTGCTTCCTTTACAATCGATTTGGGTTCCATTCTTGTGCATTTTATGCCATAGTGGAGCTTGAAGATCTGCTCTGCTTTCGAATCAAAAACAGCTTCTTCCAAAATTTCTTCCAATTTTTCATTGACGATCTTAAGTATTTCCGGATTCAAATTTCATCCCTCGTTTCAAGCCAATCGAACATCTCATATGATTTCTCAACAAAGACACCTGATTTGGTGTTTATTATCTCTACGGAACCCGCTTCGGACTTGTCATTCAACCATTTGTGGGATTCTAGTAAATTTTTGAGTTGTAATGCGGTTCCCATGTTCCCATCAAATATTTCCACTTGATCTTTATAATATGTCCTGATATATGGTTTTAAAAATATGAAATGGGTGCACCCGAGAACGACGGCATCTATCTTTTCAGTAACCTGATCTAGAAATATCTCTACCTCTTTTTTTACATGGTCACTATCTGACATATGATTTTCCACAAGCTCAACCCACTCTGGAGCGGGCCATTTTATGATGCGGTAACCATCTTCCAAACTTTCTACCAACTGCCTAAACTTCTCTTCCTTTAAGGTCATTTCCGTGGCAAGTACCAGGACTTTTCCATCAGTTTGTCTAAGGGCCGGTTTTATGGCTGGTTCCATCCCTATTATCGGGATATCATAAGTCGTCCTGAGTTCATTCACGGCTGCACTCGTTGCAGTGTTGCACGCGATGACGATCGCTTTGACATCTTTTGAAACAAGAGTGTCACATACTTGTTTGGAAAGATTAAGCACTTCAGATTTTTCCTTTGTACCATAAGGTGAATTCCTTGAATCTCCAATATAGATCAAAGACTCATTTGGCATGATCTTCCTTATTGTATGTAGAACTGACAATCCACCCAGTCCCGAATCAAATACCCCGATTTTGCTGAATTTATCCAATCTATACACCACCAATCCTTTTCAAGCATCATTATAACACATCCAATTGCCAACATAAACATAGTTTTGTATAATTGAAGTACCACTGAAAAAGGAGGTCACTATGCAGAATGAACGGATAGATTGTAGACGATGCATTCACTATTATGTCACATGGGATCCAACTAATCCAATGGGTTGCCGTCTTTTCGGATTCAAGTCCAAGCAAATGCCATCAGAAGTCGTCAGAAAATCCTCAGGCGAACCCTGTAAGGGTTTTGAACCAAAGAAAAAATAAATGCCCGCTCAATAGAGATATTGATCGGGCATTTTGTTGTTTTGATCAATTGTTATTTGTTCTCTGAAAGCAGCAAATCACCAGGTTTGATCCATTCCTTCTTCCTCATCCATTCACTGATACCGAGTGAAATGACAGCAGGTAAAATGAAATGCATCACAGCAATAATGAGTAAAAATGTTGTCAAAGCCATTTTGTCTCCCATTGCGGCGTATGCACCGAATTGTCCGACGAGACCACTGGTACCCATTCCGGCACCAATACTATTGCTTTCCATTTTCAGCAGTGTTGTGCTTACAGGTCCGAGTAGAGCACTGGCAACAATTGGTGGAATCCATATTTTAGGATTCTTGATAATGTTTGGAACCTGGAGCATTGAAGTTCCAAGGCCCTGAGCAATAGCACCACCCATACCATTTTCTCTATAACTGATTGTGGCAAAACCTATCATTTGACAAGCACAACCTACTAGTGAAGCGCCAGCAGCAATTCCTGAGAGTCCCATGGAAATGGCAAGTGCCGCACTGCTTATTGGAAGAGTGAGCACCATACCCATGACAACTGCCAAAATTATACCCATTGGAATAGGCTGAAGTACAGTCGCTGAGTTGATCAATCCTCCAAATGCTTTCATAAACCCTGCGATAATAGGACTTAGAGTCACTCCGACAAGACCACCGACAATAATTGTGAGCGCTGGAACAACTACAATATCCACTTTGGTTTTGCCCGCAATAATCTTCGAAAATTCTGCTGCTGCAAGTCCTGCAATAAAGGCTCCCATTGGCTCTCCGATGCCGATCACCATTTGACCAGTCTCAATCACTTTTACACTTCCAGCACCGATGGCACCTGCCACTATCGAAGCAAATATTCCAAGTGGCGATGCGCCTACGCTATAGGCGACAGCCGCACCAATAGCAGGACCCATAAGAACCTGAGCCACACTTCCGAATGTAGACAACAAAGCAATCCCTGAAAGTTCACCGATTTGTTTCAAAATAAGACCGATAATCAACGATGCAAATAAACCAAGTGCCATACCATTCAACGTTTTTGTGAAGTACTGTCTAATTTTCATATTTCATTTTCCCCTTTATTTATGAGTATACAGATGTCTTGTCATGCATTGCTTTAAAAAAAAGGGGAAAATTCCCCTCCATTTATTCGACGTAATTTTTTGTTCTAAGTTCATCCATAATCAACCGAAATACCTTTTCACTTGGCACTTCAATAGTGTGTATATGGTCTCCTTGTGTCAATATGGAGAGTGGATTTGCGCCGGATTCCTTAACTTTTTTCAGAAATTTGACGACATCTTCCTTACTGGAAATATGTAATGTACCCACAATCTCACCATAAACTGGATGCTCAACGATGACATCTATAACTTTGCCACCGTATTCTACAATAATCTCAAGTTCCTCTTCCATGTTCTCAAAACCATTATGCTTTGAGACGAAGGTTTTGATCAAGTGGGAAGTTTTCTTTAATTTCGGGATCAAATACCCATTGGATGTCGCCATGACATGAAGTCCAGACGCTCTGATAATCGCAATGTCCTGTACGATGACTTGTCTTGAAACATCAAAGACTTCAGCCAATTCTGATCCTGTAATTGGCCGGTCGGAATCTTCCAATTGCTTGATGATGGCTTTTCTTCTAAACTCTGACATTCAGGCTGCCTCCGTTATTTTTGTTTGATCACCAATGATTTGATGTTTTCATTCGACTCGGAAATGTGTTTAACAAGTGAATTTCTGGTACTTTCTCGATCATGGTTTTTGATGGCATCGAGTATGTTTCTATGTTCTTCAAGTGCTGTGAATAGTCTTCCCGCTGTCTTGAGTGAATTGTTGCGAGAAGATTTGATGAATAATTGAAAATCTTTGAGTACACCTTCAAGATATCTACTCTTCGTAGCCTTATAAAGTGTTTCGTGGAATTTCGTATTGAGTTCGAAAATCTTGTCGACATCCCCTTTTGAGGTGTAAAACTCCATCAAGTCAAAAATCTCTTCAAGTTCCTTCACTTCTTCATCCAAAATGCGTTCCGCTGCCCATTGTCCGACAAGACCTTCAATGCAAAGACGGATAGTCAATATATCATCAATGTCATCTTGGCTTATTCCCTTCACAACAACTCCCCGATTTGGGATGTTGTCCACAAGGCCGTCCAGTTCCAGTTGTTTCAGTGCTTCACGCACAGGTGTCCTGCTGACTCCAAGTTCATCCGCCAATTTGATTTCTACCAGTTTGTCTCCTGTCAAATATCGACCATTCAAAATATCTTCTCTGATTCTATCAAAAATCAAAGACGTCAAAGATTTGTTTTCCTTCTTTTGATCAAAAAGATCCATATTGCCTCCAGGGTAATCTATTCCCTATTATTCTATACAGATTTGATTCCAGTGTCAAATGCATTTGTACGTTTCATTTTTTAAAAATTGGGTATACAGAACTTGTACGAATTCAATTGCACAAAGGAGGTGAGTGAAAATCAGCAAACTGCTTGAAAGAGTAGGACGCAAAGCCAAGAATCTAAAGCAAATTTGGACATTAACTATTCCCTTGCCATGATCGTCTGGTTGCAGATTATAGATAGGAATTTTCATCAACTGTTGAAATTAACATTAATTCTATATGATGCGAAAGAGGGTAATATTATGAGAAATAAACTATTAAGCATTCTTCTAGCTACCCTGATGATATTCGGAGGTAGTTTTTCTGTATTTGCGGTGCCTGTAATCCTTGATTACATTGGCCCAATTGATGTAAAGGGATCACAAAGCGTAGAAGTAGTGATGCCAAAAATTAACACCTACCTTGTTGATGCAGGCTATGATCCATTCCTCTGGATGGAGAAAATTGAAGCTTGGGGTGATAGTAGCGACTATGTCTACTTCACTCCTCCACAAGGAGGAATAACCACATATACACTACACTATGCCAACCCTATTCCTGATGTCATTTGGAATGAGGATACAATGTCCTATGACATTGTTCCATCTGATCCTCCAAGAGACCTCGAATACTTTATCATAAAATCTGGAACAAACGCTTATGTAATGATTCTTCCAGAACCACTGGCACTTGGAGAAACACTTGAAGTGACTCTACCAGCTGATATAAGCCACTTTTATGTCGCTGCCTATGAGTCTACGACAGAAATATACAGCATCATTTCAGGTTACAAGTACAATGCTGAAGGTCTTGAAATTCCAATTTCTGGAGTTTCATTTGATTTTGAGATCTATGATTCCGAAGACAACTTAGTTGTCACAGCATTTAGTGACCCCAATACAGGTGAGATGTACTTTACAATGCTTGATGAATTGGGTGATCCAATACCAGAAATGATTGATCTGCTTAGTCTAGAATTACCGGAAGGCGTATATACAATTTATGAACTGGATGAAACAGGTTATGAATTTGTAAGGTATGAGCTCCGAGATTTACTTGGAGCATTGATTAGCGAAGGAGATACTGATCCATTCTTTGAATTCACTTCTTCAAACGATATTGATTTCACATTCTATTTTTATAATCAATTGAAAACCAGTGAAATCACCGGTATCAAAGTGGATGGTGAAGGAGAACCAATTCTTGGTGTCAATTTCGACTTTGAGATCTACAACGAACTTGACGAACTTGTTGCCACAGCTGAAAGTGACAGCTCCACTGGAGTCTTAAGTTTCATGCCTGTTGGTGAAGTCGATCCTGTAAATCCACTGGTTCTTCCTTATGGTATGTACAGCATCAAAGAAATTACCGCCACTGAATATGACTACTTGGGATATGAACTATTATTAGATGGCCTCTTTGATTCCTCAGGAATAGCTGAAGAAATTGATTTCATGGTTGGTGAAGTTGATACAATCCACTTCATTTTCTCCAACGAACTCAAAACTTCCGACATCACCGGTATCAAAGTGGATCCAGATGGCAACCCAATCCTTGACATGAACTTCGACTTCGAGATCTACAACGCTCTCGATGAACTCATCGCCACTGCTGAAAGCCACGAAACAACAGGCGAACTCTGGTTCCTCCCTGTTGGTGAAGTCGATCCTGTGACTCCTCTCGTTCTTCCTTATGGCGATTACAGCATCAAAGAACTTACTGTCACTGAATACACTTATCTGGGTTATGAACTCTGGGAAGACGGCGAAATGGTCGACTCCGGCACTGACGTGGAAATCAACTTCATGGCTGGTGAAGTGGACGAAATCCGATTCGTTTTCACTAACGAACTCAAGACTTCTGAAATCACCGGTATCAAAGTGGACGTTGGAGAAAATCCAATCGATGGAGTAGTCTTCGACTTTGAGATCCATGACGATCAAGATGCTTTAGTTGCAACAGCAACAAGCGACCCTGTTACTGGAGAATTGATGTTCACACCAGTTGGTGAAGTCACTCCAGTCACTCCACTCGTTCTCCCATATGGCTACTACACAATCACTGAGCTCGATGAGTATGGATTCACTTTCGTAAGTGTTGATCTTTATGAAGATGGCTCAATGACAGGATCCAGTATTACACCTACAATTGGTTTTAATGTAGGAGATGTGGATGAAATCAGATTTATGTTCAAGAACACAATGAATTACAATTACGAAACAGCATATGCAATTTATGGTCCTGATGGCGGTGGAGAACTTAACGACATCAGAGGCAACAAAAACTGGGGTTGGTACATTGCGGCTCCTGAGCTTGCGGAAGGCGAATCACAATACTATGACATCTATGCAGGCGCCGGAAAAAATGATATCACTAAAGGTACTTATGTCGGTCAGGTTGAAGTAGGAATCGAAGACGGTTATTATGTGACAACATTCCATCTCATTGACATTGTCATCCTTGATGAAGTTCATTTTGGCACCTATGAAGATTACAATGACATACCAAAAGCACCAGGTCAGTTCACAAATGATCTGCCAGCAATTGATGTCAAATTCTTTGTAATTCATATGGTTGTCGGAATCCCAATGCTCATTGAATAACACAGTTCCTTAGTAGTAAAGAAAGCACTCTTTCAGAGTGCTTTCTTATCCTAATTAGAATTGGAGGTCTTGCCATGAAACATAATTGGTCAAAAGCGCTCCTAGTACCCTATTTAATATTTTCATTATGTTTTTCTTTAATAATAACAGAACTTCCCACCTTTGGATTGGCTGAATCCGATGAAATTGCCTATGATGAATGGGCCAGACCATATGTTTCTGGACAATTGATAGTCGGTTACAAAAAAATGACCCCTGCCAACACAAAAATGGCACTTCGTGCACAATTGCAACTTGAGTCATTATTCGAACTCAAAACGATTAGTGCAGAGGTAATTAAAGTAAAGAACGAACGTGCAAAAGAAGTTCTGAATTCCCTTAGGAAAAATCCAAACGTTGTTTTTGCCGAATATGACTATTTGACAAAAATCGATTATGACCCAAATGATCCCTATTACCCTGCACAAGTCTACCTTCCTAATATGAATACTGCAGCGGCTTGGGATATAACCCTTGGTGATCCTAATATTATCATTGCAATTCTGGATACAGGTATCAGCTCGGGTAACACCGATATGAAGGGAAATGTCATCGGTGGTTACAATTTTATTGCCAACAGTACAAATTATGCGGATGACAATGGCCATGGAACAATGGTCGCCAGTGTTGTTGCTGGCATCACAGACAATTCTTATGGCATCTCAGGCATAGCAGGAAAAAGTAAATTGCTTGCTGTGAAAGTCATGAACTCATCCGGTTCCGGTACTTATTCATCCATGATCAGCGGCATCGAATATGCTATAACCAATGGAGCTGACGTCATTAACATGAGTATTGGCGGCCGAACAGCATCTACAGCTCTAAAACTTGCAGTGGACAATGCTATAAGTAGCGGTGTTACAATAGTTGCCGCAGCAGGTAATGAAGGCTCAACATCATTAAGCTATCCTGCAGCGTATGAAAATGTCATCGGAGTTGGTGCAGTAGATTATTACAATAACAAAGCATCCTATTCGAATACAGGCTCCGGGCTTACAATAATGGCTGGAGGTACTGCTAGAGTGGCTACTACAACCACGTATATTGGCACAGCGTCCGGTACATCCTTCGCTTCACCTTACATTGCCGGATTGGCAGCCCTAATGTATTCCAGTAATCCGGACACACAACCAGATATGGTATTTAATGCACTTGCTGAAGGAGCTTTGGATTTAGGAAGTCCAGGATATGACACCACTTTTGGACACGGAATGGTAAATATGGGAGCGTCACTTCGTCTATTGACAAGTTCAACGCCTCCACCAATTGTGGACTCTATTCCACCTGTTATCAACCTTATTGGAGATGTATATATAAAAATCGATCAAGGCACTGCGTATGAAGAACTTGGGGCTACCGCAACAGATAATATCGACGGTGACATCAGTGCCAATATTCAAATCACAGGAAATGTTAATACCAACGAGTCAGGTATCTACAATGTTTCCTATACAGTATCAGACAGTGCAGGCAACTTTGCAAGTCCACTCACAAGAACTATCGAAGTACTTGAAGTTGCAGTTATACCTCCTCCTGAACCACCAGTGGAGGAACCTATAGTAGAAGAACCTATCGATGAAGAGATTGTTGACCTAGATCCAGATACTCAATTGGTCAGAGATATTGAAGTTGTAAAAGGTACTATCAATAAAAAATCTCCATTGATCAACCACGTTATTAAAATTATCACTCCTGGTCAATTGGATGTCGATGTCAGTTATGTTTCAAAAGCTGTTCCTGACATTAAAATCTCTGGTCTCGATTTCACAGGAACATCAGGTACATTTAATGTTACTGAAGGGGATTATGTCATGACCATTTCTTCCTCAACCAATGTCAACTTCACTGCAACGATCACATATCCAGAAAGAGAAGTCCCTGTAGACATTCCACTTGGGGCACCTGAAACTATCATCTATGGTAAGGAAAGCAATACATTGTGGTATATCTACTTAGGTGCAACACTCATAATCTTTATCACCCTAGGATATCTTTTCAAAACAAAACGTATCCGCTACAACAAAAACGCTTAACAAAATATGGATAAAGTAGTAAAATAAAAAGTGGACTAATAGTCCACTTTTTTTTAGATAAGGATGTGTATGTGTGATTAAAAAAATTGTTATATCCATACTTTTGATTTTTTTTATCAGCTCTAATCTCTCACCTGTATCAGCAACTACCATTTCTGACAGCGATACTATCAATACACTTATAGATGATAAAAATTTCGAAGAGGCCTACAAAATTCTCATTGATTCATTAAATGAATCAGATAACGATCAAAAGTTGAAGTCATTGAGAATGATCCTTGAAATAGACAATCTACTTGGAGATACAGATCAAATGCTGTTACATGGGCTTGATCTTGTGGATTCAAGTATTCAAAATAATGACTCATATAACGAAATGATCGGTTATTATTATCTTGGGAGTGTTTATTATACGTTATATGAAGACACAAAAGCCTTTGAATACTTCGAAAAAATGTTGGTCATTGCGAGCAGTAAAGGCTATGAACTCGGTAAAGGTTTCTATCATACGTTTTCAGGTCTGATATCATATTCTTATGAGGAATATGACCTTGCACTAGACTCATTTATCATTGCTAAATCTCATCTCGAAAAAGCACCACTGGATTATGATTGGATTTTCGGAGATTTTCTTGAAGACAATGAAATAATGTTGTCTATTACAGAAAGTCTGGTACATGATACTACTGAAGTTCAAATTCAGACCATCGAATCAATTGGTTCATCGTACATGGAAGCAAACTGGAATCTCAAGTTGAACGCATTATGGGAGTCTTCTTTTGTTCTCAATAAACTGGGAGCATATGAAAAATCCGTTCCACTACTTGAAGAAGCATATGAACATTTACAATCGACAAATTTTGGAGATTTATATACGAACCTTAAAGAGTACCTCAAATATGACCTTGCTTACGCCTATTACAACACTGGAGAGTATCAAAAGTCTTCAGAACTTGTGCTTGAAGATGCTTATGATTTTGATATGAAAGAGGAAGTGAATCGTTCCGAACTCATCAATGAAAAATTGAGAGCTCTCGAAAATCGCTCTATGGAAGCAGAGTCAAATCGACAGATGAGAATCATTGGAATAGTATCAGCTATTGCAATACTCCTAATTTTATTGATTCTGATCATCATCAAAGAGTACTTCAAAGTAAAAGCCCTAACAAAAGAGGTCTATGAAAAGTCCATAAAAGATGGTCTAACCGGTCTTTACAATAGAATGGCACTCGTCGACAGATATGAGAGCGAAATTTCTTCAAGAACAGCACTTGCAATTGTCGATATTGATGATTTTAAGGAAATCAACGATACTTTTGGACATTTGATTGGTGATGAAGTCATCCGAAAAGTCGCTCAAGTGATCGACCACACTATGACTGGTGTTGGATATGCTGGAAGATATGGAGGCGAGGAATTCTTAGTCGTCATCCAAAACACAGAAAAAACCAATCCTTGGGATATAGCTGAAGCTCTTAGATTAAATGTAGAATCCATCAGCTGGTCCTTTAAATCCGATCCAATTACGGTAAGTATTGGGCTACTTTGTCACTCAAAATCAAATTTTGACGAAGGTTTCAAAACTGTTGATGACCTTTTATATGCAGCCAAAGAAAGCGGAAAGAACATGACACTGTCCACCGATTGTAAAATCTAGTCAGTAATTATGAAAGGAGCTTTTCTATGCCACAACTCATTTTTAAAGGTGTTAAAGCAAGCACTGTAAAAGAAGTCAGTTCAAAGTTGGTCAATGAATTGTCACTCATAACCGATACACCTAGAGATTTTTTCACTCTGGAATGCATTGAGACCCAATTCATTTTTGATGGAGTGCAGATTGAACTATATCCTCTGATTGAAGTAAAATGGTTTGATCGTGGTCAATCCTGCAAAGATCGTGTCGCAGTTGCCATTGATAAATCTTTAAAACCTTTTGGATATATCACTACTGAAATCTTCTTCACCACCCTTGAAAAAGAAGATTACTATGAAAATGGTATACATTATTAAAGATTCCATGAGAGTTCAACAAGAAATTGTTGAACTTTTTTTTATTTTAACAATTTATGGTTGTATCGATATTTCATCTGTGCTATACTTCTTTCAATGGCTAATCGCGGACACGTGTTCGCCATGCGCGGACTAGGAGGGTTTATGATTAAAAATGATTATCTCATGATACATGTTGATGTATTACCGGAAGTATTCATGAAAGTTATAGAAGTTAAAGAATTATTGCGTGAAAACAGTGAACTTTCAGTCGCGGAGGCAGTTGGGATTGTAGGAATAAGTAGAAGCACCTTTTATAAATACAACGAATTCGTATTTACATTGACCGATGGACTAGTAGGCAAAAAAGCCACCATATCAATGACTCTTAGTCATCATCTTGGGGTTTTGTCAAAAATTCTCGAAGTCATTGCGACCAACAAAGGAAATATTTTAACCATTAGTCAAAGTATCCCCATAGAGAATAAAGCTAGTGTCACTATCACATTTGATATTTCTGAAATGACATCGACACTTTCATCATTGACTCAGGAAATTCAAAAGATTGAAGGCGTTTACAAGTTTGTACTTGACGCTATAGAGTCATAACAATAAAACCAATCTATTTAGGAGGCATCATTTTGAAAATTGCATTACTTGGACATGGAACTGTCGGATCAGGCGTCTATGAACTCATCATGAAAAACAGACCCCGTTTCAAAGAAATTTATGGAAAAGAACTGAATGTCGAACGGATTATGGTCAACCATCCTGAAAATTATAAACATCTACCCTATTACGAGCTGTTTTCAAACAATTTTGAAGACTTTAAAGAACTGTCTTTCGATGTTGCAATTGAGTCCATTGGTGGCATTGAACCGGCATTCCAATATGTTTCATATTTCTTATCAAAAGGCATTCCAGTCATCACATCCAACAAGGACTTGATTGCTGAAAAGGGGAATCTTCTGACAGCTCTGGCGCTCAAAAACAATACCAGCATAAGATACGAAGCCAGTGTAGGCGGAGGAATTCCTATCTTAAAGACTCTTGAAGAAAATTTGGCAGGTGACCAAATTCTTGAGATTGCAGGAATCGTCAATGGGACAACCAATTATATTCTCACGAAAATGAACAATGAATCTTTAAGTTACAACACTGCGCTTTTGATGGCTCAAAATTTAGGCTTTGCAGAAACTGACCCGACTTCAGATGTTGAAGGTCTCGATTCAGTCAGAAAAATCGCCATTCTTACAAAATTAGGACTGAATATCGATGTAGATTGGAAATCAATACCTGTGGAAGGCATCACACAAATTGATGCAGAAGATATTGTCTTTTTTAATCAAGAACTTTTGAACATAAAACTTATTGGGATCACAAAAGTTATAAGGGATGGTTTTTATTGCTCTGTTAGGCCAGTTTTAGTAAGCAAATCCTCAAAATTCGCTTCAATTGACAACGAGTTCAATGCAGTTCGAGTCCATGGTGAAGCTGTTGGAGAACTTATGTTTATAGGAAAAGGTGCTGGCCAAATGGCTACAGCAACATCTGTCCTAGGTGATTTGGTAGATCTGATGTTAAATACTAAAATCAGAGTCAGTAAAAAGCTTGAAAATAGATCGTTGGTAAAATTATTTCCAGACAAATCCAATTGGATTGTTAAGTTGGCTGGAGTATCATCAAATGACATAAATGAAGAACATGTTTCTGTATCAGAAGAAACACATTTCATGAAACTCACTGATATAAACGAGGAAAATTTGATTGATAAGCTCAATAAACTTTCTTCACAGTTGAACTGTGATTATAAATACTATTTAATCTACGAATAGAAAATAAGGTGGAAAATATGAGCTTAATTGTTCAAAAATATGGAGGCACTTCTGTCGCTGATATTGAACGTATAAAAAATGTTGCAAACAGAGTTATTGAAACAAAAAAAAGAGGTTATCAAACAGTTGTAGTAGTATCCGCAATGGGCGACTCAACCGATGCTCTAATCAAAATGGCCCGTGAGCTGAACCCCAATCCATCATCCAGGGAAATGGATATGTTGGTCTCAACAGGGGAGCAACTTTCAATAGCAATGCTCGCCATCGCCATTGAAAGTAAAGGCTTTGATGTTATTTCTCTTACAGGACCACAATGTGGAATAAAGACCGATGAGATTTATTCAAAGGCTAAAATTGATGCGATAGATACTCGAAGAATTAAACAAGAGCTTGAACAGGATCGTATTGTTATCGTCGCGGGTTTTCAAGGCACCACTCAAAATGGCGATATTACGACACTTGGTAGAGGTGGATCAGATACAACCGCAGTAGCGCTAGCAATCGCTCTTGAAGCAGAACAATGTGAAATATACACCGATGTTCTTGGTATATATACCACAGATCCACGTCTGGTCAAGTCTGCAAGTCTTCTGAAGTCGATAAGCTATGATGAGATGTTGGAAATGGCAAAATTAGGGGCCGGTGTCATGCATCCCCGGTCCATAGAACTTGCAAGAAAGAACAACACCAAATTGGTAGTTCGATCTGCCTTTGACTTTAACTCAAAAGGAACAGAAATCATAGGAGTGAATAAAATGGAAAAAGCACAAGTAAGAGGTATCACAATTGATGAAAACATAGTTAGAATATCTGTACCCAACGTTCCTGACAAACCTGGTATTGCCTTTAAATTGTTCTCTTCACTGGTCAATTTAAATGTGCATATTGATATGATTATCCAAAACCTTAATCATGATGGTTTAAATGATATCTCATTTACAGTCCCCTCTGAAGACTTGGATCATATTATGCCCGCAATCAATGCTTATGTTGATGATGTTGGTTCCTCGCCAGCGAGAATTAAAAAAGAAGTCTCAAAATTATCCATTATCGGAACTGGCGTGACATCGGATGTAAAAATCGCTTCCGGGTTATTCGGAAGATTTTATGATCTTGGTATCAATATAGAGATGATTTCCACATCTGAAATAAAGATATCGTGCATCATCGCACAGGATAAGTCGCAAATTGCACTAGAAAGTGTTCATGAATACTTTGGATTGTAAAAGAAAAGAGCATAGATTTTACGCAGTAAAATCTGGCGTAGGTGTGTTTGCGAAGCAAATACACTAGCCTTATGTCAATCTACAAACTATGTAAGAAACGATAGACTTGTTGTCATATGTACGTTTAAGTGAAAAATTGCTATTTCTTATGTAACTCTCACAACACAGTAAAAAAATGCAAATAAAAAGAGTCTGATGAAAAAATCATCAGACTCTTTTTATTTAACCAGCAACGTTCTACTCTACAATGTGTGGTATGCTTCTGAGAGGCTAGTATAGTTTCGCTGCGCGAGAACCATACCTACGCCCAATGTTTCGTTTCACAAAACATTGCAACTGCCCGCCAAGTACCATCGACGCTGGAGGTAAAATTTTTCACTAGAAAAATTTCGCGTAGGTGCTAATTATCTCGAAGAGATCATTAGGGCGTAGGTGTGTTTGCGAAGCAAATACACTAGCCTTATGTCCATCTGTTCGTTATGTAAAAATACATTAGCGGCTATGTATATAAGTTCAATATGTAAAAAACATTCACTACTTTCTATGTCCATCTGATCATTATGTAAAAATGTACAATCCTTTATATCACACCTTCAACTGAATTTTAACTTCAACAGTGTGACTCCTGCATTATCAATGTTTAGTTTCACAAAACATTAATAATACTACGTTCGGTCGATATTTTCGCTTCGCAAAAAATCGTAAAAAAAGAGCCCAATGATTTCTCATTGAGCTCTTTTCTTTAACCAGCAACGTTCTACTCTCCCAGGCAGCTGCCCGCCAAGTACCATCGACGCTGGAGGACTTTACTTCTGTGTTCGGTATGGGAACAGGT
>JAGXHV010000060.1 GCA_024636005.1 Bacillota bacterium | reverse complement strand
TCTTCCTATTTTTTTTCGCCCATGTACTCACTCATTGCTCTACAGACTTCAAGATAAGCTTCATCGGATGCCTTTGAATAGAAAGCATGATCCTCTATAAGCTTGACAATCAGCGGTTCATCATCGAGCTCATACTTGCCAACAAACCGTAAATTGACGCAAGTGTCATGCAAGAGTTTTGCGTGCTTCTGAAAGGCTTCCAATTTTTTATTGATATTCTCGAGTTCCACATGATTTGGCATGAGAATCTCATGAATATATTTCATTTTTTTTGCCAGCATTCTTTTGGAATGAATATATTTCTCTTCATATCCTAGCAATTGTTCATCTTTTTCTATAAATTGTTTGAACAGATCACATTGTCTGCTCCAATCACATCCCGGTTCCTGCTCATTGTCAATTGGCATCAACTTGACACTGGTGCTTGCAAACCTGAACGTCGCCATGCGCTTGGCATCCAGTATAAGCCTTGCGCGAAGTGGTTGTTTGAGTACAGATAACTGTTTTAGCACAGAATCGTTCATGATGTCGCCATAGCCGTGTTCGAAGACATCAATTTCCCGAATCAATGAAGTTTTGTCAAAATACCTTTTGGAATGCATATCAAAAAAACGATAATCTCCAGGTCTCATAAAAGGCATGAAAAAGAAGAGCAACGCTCTAAAACGCCTTATACTTTCTCTATATTCGTGAATACTTAAATGGTTGAAATCCTGATCTATCATACTTTTCAGTTTTTCATCCATTGTTTCCAAATGTATGTCAAAAAGTGTGGATAATTCGTTTTGATCTAGCACGACTCCCCTCCTGTCCTCGAGATACGGGTTCTTTATACCGAACCATACGACTTCACTATGGCATTTGAATCCCAATGACTCAGCAAGTGCGATCGATGGTGCGTTCTCTTTCCAAATATGGAGATATGGCAGTTGATCTTTCTTAAGAATATCATTGATCAAATGTTTACAAAGCCATTCTCCAAGCCCTCTTCTTCTATGTCCATCCAGAGTGTACATGATTCCCATCGATCCATCTTCACGCTGGACGACCCAAGAAACAGCTTTGCCACCCAGTCTTGCGCAAAATGTGGTCTCGTTCTTTATGATGGTCTCTATATATCCGATCCCATCGTCCTTATATGCATAATACTCGAATACTTGATCCATATCCGAAAGATTCAGTTTGTCTATAGAGTAAAAGTCGTCATCGAAACTGTACTTTTCTTCAATATCCATGAAAGGATTTCCATCATAATAATATAAAAAACAAAACTCGGACCATTCCTCATCATACTTTGTCATCAACAGATCGTATTGCCTTCTCGGTACCCCTGCGAAATTGATCTCTTTTTGCCCGATTTTTGATTCACAGTATGCGTCCATTTGATTGATAAAATCCTCTGGGTTTTCATCAGTGGGCACGATGAAATCGCCTTGTTCCATCACAAAAAAATCTTCTATGACGTACCAAGAGACGTCAAGAGTCGGGTTAATGGTACGGCCTATGATGTTGCTATATTTAACGGAATCTCCATTCAGTATTTTTTCTATTTTCATCGGTGTCATTGCAAGCCCCTAGATTTGATTTTTATATATTATATCAAAAAAAAGGCTTCTAAGGTGAAAAAGAATGGAGACCCATCAATTATCTCAGGGTCTCCAAATTTGTTTTATGCGATTGCAATCAAATAACGTTGAATCAGTATGAAATGCGCCGCACTTCCAGCGAGTATGAACAAGTGGAAAATCTCGTGAAATCCAAAACTGCCCAGTTTGATTTTTTCTGATTTGGTGGCATAAAATATCGCGCCAACAGTGTAAAACAAGCCTCCAATGATCAACCAAAGGAAACCATTGGTTGGTAGTGTCTTTGATAGTGGATAAATGAAAGCCACACTGATCCATCCCATGAAAAGATACATCCCTGCCGATAACCATCTTGGCATATGGATGAAAATGACCTTGGTCACCATTCCAATCAAAGCCAGCGACCAGATTCCTATCAACAGACCATAACCGAGAGGTCCACGGAGTGCTATGAGGCAAATGGGAGTGTATGTTCCTGCAATCAACACAAAAATCATTGCATGATCCAGTTTCTTAAGTCTCAGTATGACCTTTTCACTTCCATTATAACCATGGTAAATGGTTGAAGCGGAATAAAGCAATATCAAACTGATACCAAATACAACCCCTCCCACCAGTGAGACAGGACTCTTTTTCATAATGGCAGTGATCATCAAAGTAATCAAAGCTGCCACGGAAAGTATGATACCTATAAAGTGTGTCAAGGTGTTGAGTGGTTCTCTAATTTTCATAATATACTCCTAACATAGTATTGAATACTACTTAAAGCTATATTGATATGCTATCACATGTTTTCATCTTTTGCAATACATGATATAATATATTTATAATTGTACAGGAGGTTCATATGTCATCTTTAAAAGAATCACTCTATTATGAGGATCCACCATTTGATAAACTGCCCGACATCAAGCTTTACATGGATCAGATGCTGGATTATCTTAAAATCAACCTTGAAGTCCTCATGAGAACAGACGAAGACTCCATCTTCACCAAAACCATGATCAACAATTATGTGAAGTCAGGAATCATTGAAGCCCCTACGAAAAAGAAATACCCAAAATCCACAGTTGCTGATCTTGTTCTGGTCTATCACCTTAAGCAGTGCTTTTCCATACAAGATGCCAACACTATTTTGGATGTTCTGAGGATTGAATCCTCCTATTACACTGAATTCACAAAAATTCATAAAATAATACGTGCATCACTTCAGTCTGAATTGCCCTCAGATCTTGATGATCTGGATCCAGATATGGCAAAAGCATTGTTGATGCAATATGCAATAGAAGCCAGCGTAAAAAAAAGAATGGCCGAGCTTCTGCTCGACCACCTGAAGTTAAATAAAATTGTAAAGCCATAACCAAAAGGTGAGCATGACACTTAGAATCAGCTGAATCCTAAAAACGAAATTCATTGTACCAGACCATCTGAAATCAGTTTTAGCCCGGTTGAACATCATAAGTGCTGGAATAATCAGCAGTGCGCTCAAATAGCCCAAAACTCTGATTGCAGCGAGTCCTTTTGACCCTCCATAGATGACATCCCACAATGAATACCGTGCGGATACAAGCAATATGAAGCTGAGCAAAACGGACATCACGAGTGTATGAATCATCAAAACAACCCTTGGAGTGTCATGGATGCGATTAACCCGCATATTCGACCATTTAGTGAAGAGCACAAACCATGCCAGCAAGTTGAAAAATGCAGAAAATACAAGCAATCCGATTTCCACATATATACTTCTGAAGAATGAAGCTCTCTCATAGACATTGTTGCCTATTATGAGGGCTTTTAACTTGCCCGATTCATCGGTTTTGAACTCAGCGTACAAATTGTCCTTTGCATTATAAAAAACAGTCTCAGAGACCGGTACATATTCCATTTTATCGATCAGAAGCATCTGACCGTTCTCAACGACACGCACTTGATGAATGATTATTGTCAATTTTTCGATGGATTCCATAGAGGCGTTCACAGGTGAAAAAACACCAACAAATCGTTCAAGTGCCTCAGCCTCATAAGTATCATGCACCGTTACGGAATCATATCCCGGTAAAATTTCCTCAAATATCGCCTTTGTGATCTCTTCTCTTGCTTCAAGCTGATTGGAATTGTAACTGATGAACAATGACAGATTTCTCTCAGGTACAAAGATCAATCTGGAATTGGATCCTGGAATCCCTCCATCCTGAATGAAAACCTCATATTTTCCATATTGTGTTTTAGACATTCCATAACTTCTTCCAGAAAAATTTCCTACCTGTCTCGTGAAAAACGCTTCTCTCATCTTTTCGGAAACCCTATCGCCGGTCATAAAAGTCATGAATTTCGAAATTTCGCTCGCAGTAGTCAAAAAATCATCAGATGGCAAAAACAATGTTCTATAGGCTCCTAGGGGTTCGTGTCGACCTCCTGAGACCGCATAATTTTGAACAATTTCAATGTTACCAACGGTTTCACCAGCCACCATCCTTGCACTTAGATCCATTCCAAATGTTGTCTCAAGCAGATCTGACATCGCTTTTTCATAAGTTAAACCACTGATTGACTCAACGAGCACCCCCTCAAGTAGACTGTTGACGTTCGACAATAGAATGAAATCATCTTTTTCTATGACTGGCTTCAGTTTATAGCTTTTGAAAAATTCATGTGCCTCCACTCCAAATGATGGTTTGAACATAGTGATTGGGGACTCGCTCACCGCAGAATCCGCCTTTAATGTCGTTATTCCCGTCGTATGAGTCAGAACGTTTGAAAAGGTCAAACCGTCAAGCGAAGTTTTGTCTTTGATGTTCAACGGCAGATAGGACTCTATGGGATCGACGACCTCAATATTTTTTCGTTCCATCCACTGGAGCAAAAGATAGGATGTGAACACTTTTGATATCGATCCAGTCTGAATCACAGATTGTTCGAGCGTCATGTCTTGATTTCTCATAATATCAGCTTGACCAAGCGCTGTCTCAAATAGAACCTCCCCATCTTGGACCAAAATAACTTCCAGACCTGGTAGGCTGTTGTTTACCATGGCACGATTGACAATCTCGTCCATGGACGTTTCATTTATATCAAGAGCCTCAGAAAAAACTAGGCCATTCGTTATCATTAGACAAAGACCCAATATTAGGGCCAAACATTTCCTTTTCAATGGTTTTCCTCACTTATTTCATTATTTTATATAGTTTACCGACCTTGTCTCTGTATGTGAGATCCAGGACGATATCTTTACCCGGTATGATCAGGTTCTCCTCCAAAATGCCTCGAACTGTCTCATATGCCAAGTCAGGGAAGTTGTTTTCTTTGCTGAGATGGGCGAGAAGTATATGTTTGGTGACACCGTAACCGATGATTTCTTTGGCAATGAATCCAGCATCCTCGTTGCTCAAATGACCGAATTCGCTGAGAATCCTCCTTTTAAGCACCATTGGATATGAACCGGTTTTTAACATTTCTATATCGTGATTGGACTCAATCATCAGCAAATCACAATCTTTGAACTTCTCAATGACTTCATCAGAGATGGTACCAAGGTCTGTGGCGATGCCTATTTTAGTGTTTCCGTTGATAAAAGCATAGCACCTTGGATCAACTGCATCATGGGTGATTTTGGCACTTTGTATCTTGATGTCACCGATTTCAATATTGTCTATATCCTCGTAAACGTGCAATAGACTTGGGTCCACTGTTCCAATTTTTGGTTTGACAGCTTCCCAAGTCTTTTCAGTCACATAAAGTGGCATTTTATATCTTCTCATCAGAACGCCAAGACCACTGATATGGTCCGCATGTTCATGAGTCAATAGTATACCGTTAATGGTTTCAATTCTAACATCGATATTATCAAGGGATGTTTTGATATATTTTCCACTCATCCCCGCGTCCACTAATAACCTTGTGGTTTCAGATGCCACAAGTTGACAATTCCCAGAGCTCCCGCTTGCAAGTGAACAAAACGACAACGCCATATGCATACCTCTTCCTAAGGTGTCTCTACCGCTTGTACATAATAAATTTTACCTTGATCCGTCATAAATCTATAATAGGGCAACGCTT
>JAGXHV010000059.1 GCA_024636005.1 Bacillota bacterium | reverse complement strand
TAGAACGCTAGCCTGTCACGCTAGAGGTCGAGGGTTCGAGTCCCTTCTGGATCGCCAATTTATTTGCCGGCGTAGCTCAATTGGTAGAGCAACTGACTTGTAATCAGTAGGTCGCGGGTTCGAGTCCCATCGCCGGCTCCAACGATTTTTCGCTTCGCGAAAATCGCCCGACGTAGCATTTGCTTCGCAAATGCAGGAGAGGTAAAGTGAGTTTGTTCTAGTTGTTTAAAAACGAGAACACTCAACCAACAAAAAAATGTGTTCCTTAGCAACAATTTTTATTTGGAGGGGTTCCCGAGTGGCCAAAGGGGACGGACTGTAAATCCGTTATCTTCGATTTCGAAGGTTCAAATCCTTCTCCCTCCACCATTTTCTGCAGAAGTGGCTCAGTGGTAGAGCATCGCCTTGCCAAGGCGAGGGTCGCGAGTTCGAATCTCGTCTTCTGCTCCAAATTGCGTTCGTAGCTCAACTGGATAGAGCACCGCCCTTCTAAGGCGGGGGTTAGGGGTTCGAGTCCCTTCGGACGCACCAATAATTTTATATTTTCATGGAGAGGTACCGAAGCGGTCATAACGGGGCGGTCTTGAAAACCGTTAGGGTGTGAGCCCACGTGGGTTCGAATCCCACCCTCTCCGCCAAATTCCCTTTTATAGGGGCGTATAGCTCAGCTGGTTAGAGCGCACGCCTGATAAGCGTGAGGTCGGTGGTTCGAGTCCACTTATGCCCACCATGCCCGGATAGCTCAGTCGGTAGAGCAGGGGACTGAAAATCCCCGTGTCGGTGGTTCGATTCCGCCTCCGGGCACCATTTAAAGATCAATGATTAAGAATTCTTAGTCGTTGGTCTTTTTATTTTATTTAGAATGCAGGATTTATTGAATTAAACACATTTGAATGTTAGAATAATTTAACGAGAGGTGAATTATATGGATAATATTGAAGCAAACAGACGAAAATTGGATGAAATTGATGATGTAATCATAACTAAGTTGTTAGAACGATTTGAAGTGACCAAAGAAATTGGAAAAATAAAAAAAAATCATAACATTGAAATATTTCAACCGGAAAGGGAAAAGGCGATCATTGATTCAATTAAATCCCGTTTAGAAGGGTATGAAGATGTTGAAGCAATAATCCAAATATATAAGACGATTATGAGTAAGAGTAAAGCATTACAAATTTATTAAGATTAATTCTCTGCTATACTATTTGTCTTAGTATAATAGTATACTGATTAATGAAGCCTAATAGAACTGAAAACGTATAACGGGGTGTATGATGGAAATTTTAGAGACTATGATGAATTTGACAAAAGCGTTTATTTCAGAAATAAAAATAACGTACATAATTGATATCGCAATAATCGCTTTTGTGTTTTATAAGCTTTTGGGATTAATCAAAGAGACCCGAGCTGAACAATTGGTGAAAGGTTTTTTAATCATCCTCATCATCTCTAAATTGAGTGAATGGGCAAAGCTTTATGCGATTAATTTCATACTGCAAAGTACATTTACAATTGGTTTGATCGCACTCGTTATTTTATTCCAACCTGAGTTAAGAAAAGCACTGGAGCACTTAGGAAGAAGTCAATGGTTTATTTCCAGCAACAAAAAAGGTGCCAATGACAATCAACTTAAGATGATCAATGAAGTTGTTGATGCGTCTGGGGTCATGTCAAGAAAAAAAATAGGTGCTTTGATTGTAATTGAAAGGATGATTGGAATCAATGATATCGTTGAAACAGGAACAGTAACTGATGCTAAAGTTTCTGCTGACTTATTGATGAACATTTTTTATCCTAAATCACCTCTTCATGACGGAGCTGTTGTTATTAAAAATAACAGAATCATGGCTGCAGGGTGTTTATTGCCTTTGACTTCCAACAAATATATCAGCAAAGAGCTGGGAACAAGGCATAGAGCCGCAATGGGGATGACAGAAACATCGGATGCGGTGATTATTGTCGTTTCTGAGGAAACAGGCGCTATTTCTATGGCGGTAGAAGGTAAGTTACAGAGATTCTTAGATCCGACCACTCTTAAAGAACTTATGATTCAAGCCTTAAACCAAGATAAAGAGACAAATGCCGGAGGTGACAAAAGTGCTAAAAAGCGTTAAGCAACTGTTTATAGGATCCGGTAAATCCATAGCAAAAGCCTTAAGATGGGTGAGAAGTATTCCAAGTCGAATTTTCAATATCAATTTTTCACACAATACAGGTAAGAAATTGTTGTCCGTGGCATTGGCGTTGCTATTTTGGTTATTTGTAATGGACCAAGTTGATCCCGAGATTACAAGAGTATTTGAGAATGTTCCAGTCCAATTGATTAATCTTCAGGAACTTGATCAAAACAATCTTAAAATTATGAATCAACACGATTATTTAGTAAACGTTGAAGTCATGGGGCGAAGAAATAATGTCCTGAACATGACGTCAAGTTCCATCTACTTGTGGGCTGATATGCGTACCGTTAGAAGTGGAAACAACAATGTTTATATTAATCGAACCATCAACTCTGAGGCTGTGAATATAAAGGGAATTTTTCCAAATGAGATTTTAATCTCAGCAGAGCGAATCGTATCTATTCCCAAACCCGTGACAATCACATTTACAGATAAGTTTTCGGATTCATTTTATCAAGAGCGGATGACTATTAGCCCTGAAGAAATCAAAGTGACAGGACCTGAAAGTTATGTGAACTCTGTGTCCTATTTGGGATCATCAATTGCAGTAGGTTCCTTGGAAGATGATCTTTCGAGAGAAGTTACATTATCGCCTTATGACTCTAGCGGAGAAGTGGTAAATGGTGTCACTTTGGATTTGAACTACGCTAATGTCATAATCAGCATTGGTAAAATCCAACACGTCCAAGTGAATGTTGAAGTAAATGGCGAGCCAATGGAAGGTTTTAGGGTCGTTTCAGTAAATATAGTACCTGCACAAGTTGTTTTGACTGGACCTGTTGATAACATCCAAAATCTTACAACGATTATGGCTGAGAGCATCACTTTTAATGGTGATGAAGACACATCCATCATAGTTGAAAAGGATTTGATCCTTCCAGAAGGTGTCACATTACAGAGTCCTGTAGGACCTGCTCAGATTGAAATCGAGATTGAGCAAATTCAGTCCAAAGAGTTTGTTTTCAATGTGATTGATTTACCTATAGTAAATTTGAAAGATAATTTCAAAGTGGAAATCATAGATATGGAAAGTCCTATTAATGTCAAAGTTTCAGATGTTGAGTCTGTCATTACACCACTTACAAAAAATGATTTTCAACTGGATTTGAATCTAAGCAATGTGGACAAACCCGGTATTTATAGATTGAAAGTGAATTTTGCAGACTTGGAACGTTTCGAAGAAGTAATGATCGATCCGGTTTATGTTGAAGTAAATGTTGTTGAGATCGAAGAATAAGTTGATTTGGAGATAAGGTGGGAGATCATGCGTAAGGATATACAAAAGATTTTGGATTCGACTCATGATGCCATGATTGTTGTTGATACGAATAGCATAATAACACTTTTCAATAAGTCAGCAGAACGTTTGACAGGAATGAAAAATGATGAAGTGTTAGGAAAAAGGGTAGATGAAGTTATAGACAATACCAGACTCCCCATCATTTTAAAAACAGGAGTATCAGAACTCAATCAAAAACAACCACTCAATGACATAACTATTATTACCAACCGCATGCCAGTAATTGATGACGATGGAGAAATAATCGGAGCGATTGCAGTTTTCAGGGACATCACTGAAATGATTGAACTTGCAGAGAAAATCACCAATCTCAATCAGATTAGAGAAACACTTGAAGCAACATTCAATGCAACTCAAGATGCTATTTCAGTGGTTGATGCTGATGGCATAGGTGTGTTGATCAATCCAGCGTATACGAGGATGACTGGTTACACTGAGAGCGATATAATAGGAATTGATTGCACATTTGACCTCGCAGAGGGGGAGAGTGTCCATAAGGAAGTTTTAAGAACTGGAAAAGCGGTCAAAGGAAAGAAACTTAAAGTTGGACTAAATAAGAAAGAAGTTATTGCTGAAGCCGCACCGATCATCGATAAAGGGGTATTGAAAGGTTCCGTTGCCATTATCCATGACTTGACTGAAATCAATGAGATCTACAAGCAATTGGATCAAGCGAAGCAAATTATTAGAAATTTGGAAGCGAAATACACTTTTGATGATATAATTGGCAGCAGCGAAATACTCATGAATGCGATTGAAAAAGCTAAGATTGCGGCGGAAACGCCTGCAACCGTAATCATAAGAGGTGAAAGTGGGACAGGTAAAGAATTGTTTGCCCATGCCATCCATAATGCATCAAACAGAAAATATGCGCAATTTGTAAGAGTAAATTGTGCCGCAATCAACGAAAATTTGCTTGAAAGCGAGTTGTTCGGATATGAGGAAGGTGCCTTCACAGGTGCCTCAAAAGGCGGTAAGGTAGGTCTGTTTGAAAAAGCGAATGGTGGAACAATTTTTCTTGATGAAATTGGTGAGCTCAGTTTGAATACACAAGCTAAACTGCTCAGAGTTCTACAAGAAAAGGAAATTGTAAGAGTTGGGGGTAACAAACCAATCACTATCGATGTCAGAATCATCTCCGCAACCAATGTGGATCTTGAGAACGCAATTTTGGAGAAAAAGTTCAGACAAGACCTGTATTATAGGTTAAATGTGGTTCCTATCAATATTCCTTCGCTTAGAGAACATAAATCGGATATTCCTGCACTCGTCAAGCATTTGATCAACAAATATAATCAGGAATACGGTCGTAATGTCTCTAGCATCTCACCGACTGCGCTTGAATCAATATTCAACCACGAATGGCCCGGCAATGTGAGGGAACTCGAGAATTTTATCGGTCGAGCGATGATCAATATCAAGATGCATGAGCATTTGATAACACTCAGTCATTTGCCTGCAGTATTGCATAAATTAAACGAAAAAGTTCAATTAAGTAGTGGGAATGTACTGGATGTGACGATTGATTCACTAAACCTCGAAAGTAGTACCGAAGCGTTTGAGAAGACTCATATTGCAAAAGTTTTGGAGATGAATCATAACAATCGTGAATATACAGCCAAGGAACTGGGTATATCATTAAGAACTCTATATTATAAATTAAAAAAACTAGGAATCAATGATTAAGTGCAAAATATTGCACATACGCAAAATACATGCAGAAAACTGCATGTATTTTTTTGCATGTTAGAGAACTTTTTATTTCACTTTACTTGTATAGGAGTGCTTCTGTGGGTTGGCACAATAATTGCGACTATTATAGGTGAAGAAACCAATCGTTTTGGAGGTGTTACATGGAAAAGAACTTAGTATTAGTAATTAATCCAGGGTCGACTTCGACCAAATTGGCAATTTTTAAGGGAACTGAAAAATTGATTCAAGAGAATCTGGATCATGACACTAATGATTTGGACCAATTTGTGAAAATCACAGATCAATATGACTATCGTAAAGAAGCCATTTTGAAATGGATGAGTGAGCATCAGATTAAACATGAGGAACTTCTTGCGGTTGTCGGAAGAGGGGGATTGCTCAGACCAATGCCTAGTGGCACATATTTGGTGACTGAGCCAATGCTCGCAGATTTGAAAGTCGGTATTCAAGGCGAACATGCATCCAATCTGGGTGGAATGATTGCTAACGCCATTGCTAAACAAGAAAATATCAACGCATACATTACAGATCCAGTTGCGGTAGATGAATTCGAACCTCTTGCGAGAGTTTCAGGCATGCCTGAAATCACAAGACGTTCATTGGTTCATGCGCTTAATATTAGAGCCATAGCCCACAGTTATGCGGCAGAAAAAAATACAACTATTGATTCACTCAATTTGGTTGTGGCACATTTGGGTGGTGGAATATCCATTGTTCCGATGAAAAAAGGCAAGATTATTGATGCCAACAACGCCAATGAAATGGGCCCTTTTTCTCCTGAACGCGCTGGTGGTTTGCCAGTGGGTCAACTTGTAAAAATGTGTTATTCAGGGGAATACACTTTTGATGAATTAAAGAAAAAAATGCGTGGTAAAGGTGGATTGGTTGCATATCTTGGAACCAACGACGCACGTGAAGTCATAAAAAAAATTGAACAAGGCGATGAAAAGGCAAAACTCATCTTTGAAGCAATGGGATATCAGATTGCGAAAGAGATTGGTGCTATGGCAACAGTCCTAAATGGAGAAGTCGATGCCATTTTAATGACTGGCGGCATTGCTTATTCAAAGTACCTGATGGATTATATCAAATCCCATGTGGAATTTATAGCACCATTTGTGGTAAAACCTGGCGAAGATGAAATGGAAGCGTTGAATCTAGGTGTTCTTCGAGCAATTAGCGGAGAAGATCAGGTGAAAATATATGAAAAAGAGGTGCAAATCAAATGATTAAGAATTTTGAGGAACTGATAAAACTTGCAATCGAAAAAGGCCCTAAAAGAGTGGCTGTGGCTTGTGCGCAAGATGAGGATGCACTTAAAGCTATCAAGGCAGCACATGACAAAGGAATCATCAAAGGCATCTTGGTTGGTGACACTGATCAGATCAAAAATATCTCAGAGGAAATCGGTCTTGATTTGACAGATTTTGAACTGATTCACATCACTGATATGGCTGAAGCATCATTAAAGGCTGTCTCTATGGTATCTTCCGGAGAAGCGGATTTGGTCATGAAGGGGCTCGTGGATACTTCAATCATCCTAAAGGCGGTGCTCAACAAGGAAGTTGGTCTTAGAACTGGAAATGTACTTAGCCATGTGGCTGTATTCGATGTACCAACTTATCACAAGATTCTAACTGTTACAGATGCCGCAATGAACATCGCACCAGATCTCATGGCAAAAAAACAGATCATAGAGAATGCATT
>JAGXHV010000058.1 GCA_024636005.1 Bacillota bacterium | reverse complement strand
GATGCCTTGTTCCACAAAAGACCGACTGAAGAAATTCTTCGTAGTGCCCTCCACTTTTGGTGATCAAACATTGAATCATGTGGATCTTCAGCCTCTAAAATATCTTTATGCAAATGATTCTCGGACAGATCATAATATTTAATAGATCCCTTTTTGTGATGAACAATCAGCTCACCTCTGAAATAAAGGGTTTCAAGAGCAGCACGAGAGAGTCTGGTTTCGCTCCAATACCAATCAATTTTCTGATTCATCTTGAAATCTTTTGAACACATTGGACCGTTGTCCCTTAGCATCTGCTTGATCTCATGCTCGACGGCATCCACTTCGTTTCGCCCCCTACTTTGGTTTCGATAATGATCTCGAATGTGGGCGAAGTACTTCCAATCTCTTACATCGATAATCGAGAGATTTTTATCAAAATAATCTATAAGTTTCCTTTCATCATACAACAGTTCATAAAGCATGCTCTTGGTGAACCCCTCGACTCTTGATTGCAACACCAATTCTGGATTTTTTCCACAAATATCAATCGGGTCAAACTGAATACACCCCACTTGATCGAGAAATTCAACGACACCTTCTTTTCCAATGAATTTGTATGGTCCCAGCAAACCTTGTTTGAGCAATATGAATTTTCTAGCTTCTAATTTACTGAGTGTAATCATGTGAAACCTCTCGATTAAATGTGATCCGGAACAATGTGTTATAAGTCTCATTGCCATTGACCAGTTCAATCGTACCATCATGATTTTCAATAATTTTCTTGGATATGGCAAGACCAAGTCCCGATCCGCCTTCTGAATTTCTGGTATGATCGCCCCTGATAAATGGTGAGAAAATCGACTCACTCAAATGATCAGGAATTCCTATTCCATCATCTCCAACGTCAATAGTCACTAAATCACCAACGTTTTTGATTCCGATAAAAAGGGTTGTTCCCTCTTTATTATAAAGTATCGCATTACAAATAAGATTTGAGATGACCCTGGAGATTTCCTTGGGATTAAACTTCAAAAAAAGTGATTCCGCATCCGACTCGAACAATATTATCATATTTTTTTCTTCGATCTGCTCATAATGTTCAGCCACTACGCTCCTGATGACCTCCACCAAATCACCAATTCTCAAATCGGTTTTTTGTTCAGGACTGTCCAGTTTGGAGAGTTCAAAAATATCATCAATCAATTTTGCCATTCTGTTTGATTTGTTATAGATGGTGTTCAAGTATTTTCGAACTTTTTCCTCATCTTTGATCATTCCCTCAGAAAGTGCCTTTGAAAATCCATTGATTGTTGTGATTGGTGTTTTCAAATCATGGGAAATGTCTACAAACATACGTTTTCTGCTCTCTTCAAGTTTGAATTTTTCATACTCTGATTTTTGCAGTCGATCTGCCATCGAATTGAATGCATCGCGTATCTGGGAGAATTCATACTCCGCTTTAAAAGACATGCGGACATCACTGTTGCCATCACCCATTTCCTGTATGACTTCGGTAATCTGATCCAGTGGTTTCTGTATTTTTCGCGCTGTCCATTTGCTATATATAAAGATATTAATCATGAAAAGCATCAAAAATATTCCTGCACCTACGAGCAGGACCATTATTATTTTGCGGCTCACATCGTAATTCAATACACCGTGAGGATTCACTACGAGTAAAATCAATGACTCTCCTTCTTGTGATACAAACGGTGTACTTTGATAAAAGTATTCCTGTTCCTCTTGTAATCCAAGTAATGAAGTCATTGCTCGCATGTCATAATGCATGTGTTCAGTCTTTTTGTCTCCTTTAGTGAAGATGACATCACCATTTTCATCGAGAACCTCCACCCATCCTTCCGCTGCATCCAGATGTGTAAGATCCATGTTTTCATAATCAGCTTTTGCAAGTGAACTGGCTGTGATCATCGGAAAAGGTTCGTCTTCCATGAATAGTGACAGACTGAATCCGACAACTGCGATTGTGATCAAGACAATAAACACGACAATCGTTGTGAATAGTATGTAATTTTTGATCAAAGTCGAGAATATTCTTTTTTTCTTCACGTCACACCTTCTTTTCAAACCTATACCCAAGACCTCTTATTGTTTTTAAGTAAGAAGGACGGCTTGGGTCATCCTCAATTTTCTCCCTAATTTTTCTGACGTGTACCATAATGGTATTGTCATCACCCTCAAAATAATCTCCCCAAACATTCTCAAAAATTTGTGAGCGTGTATAAACTCGCCCCGGTTTTTCCATGAGCATGCTAAGAATTTTGTATTCTGTGGAAGTGAGCGCCAATTCTGTATCATTTTTAAACAATGAGCATGATACTTTGTTGAGTACATATGGTCCAATACAGATTTCTTTTTCATCTTCTGTAGGTGCTCCACTGTTCAATTTATGATATCTTCTAAGCTGAGCACTGACTCTTGCTGTGAGCTCAAGTGGGTTGAAAGGTTTTGAGATGTAGTCATCTGCTCCGATGCCTAAACCTAATATCTTATTGATATCCTCGTTCTTGGCAGACAATATGATTAATGGTATGTCATATTTTTCCCTTATTTTTTTAACCAGGTTGAATCCATCGATACCAGGCATCATGACATCCAAAATCGCAAGATCCACGTTTTCAGATACAACCTTCCCAAAGGCTTCCAAACCGTCGTATGCCGGCAGAACAGTGTATCCTTCATTTTCCAGATACAGTGTCAACAATTCCACGATTTCTTTCTCATCATCCGCTACTAATATTTTATAGTTCATACTCACTCCTCCTTGATGGATGCATATCGTTCAATCTTCTCAAACATTGACTCCGATTTGATGAACACCTCGGATTTCCAATCCTCTGTCAATTTGTCCAAAATCAAAGATAAACCCATCCCACTCCTATAGTATTTTTCCTTCCCAGTGAAATAGTGTTGAATATTATCCATATATTCATCATATAGTGCTTCATTGCCTAATGTCAATATAACATTTGCCTCCAGATATCGGGCTGTACCTTCAACTTTTTCATAATAGTTTTCCAAATAAATTATTTTCTTTATATCGTCAGATCCGAAATAATCATTGAGCATTTGTGTTCGCTCTTGTCTAGCAGAGATGTAATCATCCAAATGGTCATCTGGATTGATTACTGCCGCAAGTAAGAGATCCAACTCTTTATTATACATTTGCTTTAGTGGGGCAATATCATCAATAGTGAGAATCAGATCTAAAATATCATATTCATTAAAGTCCTCTGGTATGTTTTGAAACAACACTCTCTCATGATAATCAATCTGGTGAGCATGTAAAGCTTCATGATACATGATTCCAATGTACTGTTCGTCTGTCAAACTGTTTTGTGTCATTGAAAATCCTTTTACAAACATCATTTCCTGACTGGACGTAATTCCCTCTACCATGGTTCCGAGTGCACTCATGTCTGCAATGGATGGCATAAAGATGTTTATTTCTTCATCCACTCGATATGCAGTTGCCGCAATAATAGGTAAAACTGGTTTACGAGAGGTCGCTACACCATTTTTAATGATGAATTCTTTATTTCCTGTTCTTATAGCCATGGGGTAATTATTAAATTCAAGTCCTGGCCATATTTGCTCAATAGTATTGGCACTAATTTTTGAAGCCTTGTCATAAAGCAATCTATCGTCCTCTGGCAAGCCTCTTGTGGCTAGAAGTGAAGCTGCGATGATCAACCCAATCCCTATTCCAGAATATATGATTTTAAATTTGTTCATTTCACACCTCCTGTTTAAACATAAAAAATGTTAGTGTTATAGCAACATATGCGAAAATCAGTTGTATCACCAACGGATAGAAATCAATAGGAGCGTTGATGAGTGCACCTGCCGCTTGGTTTTGAACTGCTGACAAATTCGGAACAATTTTCAGTATAAACCCTAGCAATAGACCTGAAGGTCCTTCCACTGCGTTCGATAGAGTTGACAGCAAATTGTGAAAAACACCGACAAAATAAATGCCTATAGAGAGGATCGCATTCAAAAAAAGAGGTATTCTAATGCTTAGAACGCTTACAATCGCACTGAGTACCATCACATTGATGTTCATGATCATAATGCTTCCCAATACACTGAACAGCAAATCAATCCTCCCGAGCAATGCTATGAAAACAATCAATGATAGATTCAATGCGAACATGGTCATAACAGATGCAGAAATGTTTCCTATCGTCAGAGCAAACATGTATTTTCCCCTGTCTATGCGTCTAGATAAAATCAGATGAGTCGTTTTCCGCTCAATTTCGCTAGGAATGGTCTGAAGTGATATGACAATTGCTGTAAGACATCCCACAAACGAATTCATCGCAATGGCTACTGGAACACGTTGTTCAAAAGTTGTAATTTTAATCCCATTGATGGACAACCCGTCACCCGTACTGACCAACACCATCAATATCGCTCCAAGGATGCCAAATACATAAATGATCTTATTCCTTAATTTTTCTTTTATGACAATCTGAATTATTGGTATCATGAGTTTTCCCCTCCAAGTGCCTCGGTAAAAAGAGCTTCGAGGTTGATGCTTCCATCGTCGTGATTGAGATTGACTGTCTTAAGCAAACGTCCTTTATGAATAATCATCACTCTGTCAGCGACACTTTCGACATCTGCTAGGATATGGGAATTGAGTATAATCGTTCTTCCTTCTCTTTTTAGTTTTAGAATCATTTTTTTCATTTCAACCCTACCAAGCGCGTCAAGTCCAGAACTGGGTTCATCAAGAATCAACAACTCCGGTTCCCCTAATAAAGCCTGTGCTACCGCCAATCGTTGAAGCATCCCTTTTGAGAACTTTTTGACTTTTTTATGCATTTCGGATTCCAATCCAACAGTTTTCAAAAAATCAACAGTCTGTTTAATTGCATCTTCCATTGGAATCTTTTGTATTTTTGCATAAAAAAGCATCACTTCATATGCTGACAAAAATGGATGGAAATACGGCGTTTCAGGTGAATAGCCAATATGTATATCAGAATTTTTAATGACTTCACCGCTATCCAGTTCGGTCAACCCAAGAATCACTTTTATGGTGGTCGTTTTCCCCGCACCATTGGGACCCAAAAGTCCAAAAATTTCGCCTTCTTTCACCTGAAAATTCAAACCATCCAACACTTTTGTACCATCATAATATTTCACAAGATTATTGCATGTGATCACGTTCATTCCTCCTCACACTTATAAAATTTCCGTTTATAATAAAGAGTCTACCGGAACAACCTTAGGATGACCTTAACATCACTTTATCAATCCATGAAATTTTTCAAAATATATTCTACAGTCCATGAGAGTGTAGGAATAAAAAAAACCGGATGCATCGCTGCATCCGGTAAATAAATATTAATGTTCAAACTGACTGTTGTATAGATCCGCATAAAATCCGTCATTGCTCAGAAGGTCAAGGTGTGTCCCTTGTTCTACTATGTCACCATGATTCATGACCAATATCAGATCTGCATCACGAATCGTCGATAATCTATGGGCTATGATGAAACTGGTTCTATTCGTCATCAGATTGAGCATGGCATTTTGAATTTGGACTTCAGTACGTGTATCCACAGAGCTTGTTGCCTCATCTAGAATCATAAGTACTGGATTCGACAAAATTGCCCTGGCAATGGTAATCAGCTGTTTCTGACCTTGGGACACATTGGAGGCATCCTCATTTAAAAGCATATCGTAACCTCCAGGCAACGTGTGCACAAAGCTGTCAACATGTGCTGACTTTGCGGCTTCGATTACTTCTTCATCAGAAGCGTCTAATCTGCCATAACGAATATTTTCCATAATGGATGCATTGTATAGCCAAGTATCTTGAAGAACCATACCGAATTGTTCTCTCAAGTCGTTTCTGGTGAAATTCCTTATATCATGACCATCCAGCTTGATTTTACCAGAATCCACATCGTAAAATCTCATCAAGAGTTTGACCATTGTCGTCTTACCAGCACCAGTAGGACCTACTATCGCAACACGCTGACCCGGTTTGATTACAACAGAGAAATCATTGATGATGGTCTGATCCGCTTTGTAACCAAAATGTACATTTTCAAAGTGAACATGTCCTTTAATATCAGCGTCTTTGACTGGATATTCGCTTTCAACAATCTCTTCCTCTTCATCCAAAAACTCGAATACGCGTTCAGCTGAAGCGACAGTTTGTTGGAGCACATTTGAGATGTTTGCAAGTTGCGCTATAGGTTGCGTAAAGTTTCTCACATATTGTATAAATGCTTGAATGTCACCGACTTCAATGGCATTTTTTGCAGCAAGTGTTCCTCCAAGAACACAAACTGCCACATACCCAATATTTCCGACGATTGTCATGACTGGCATCATGAGCGAAGATAAGAATTGTGCTTTCCAAGCGGTACCGTACAAATTATCATTGAATTCATCGAAAATCTCAATGCTCTTTGCTTCCGCATTAAATGCTTTTACAATCACGTGTCCGCCAAAAACTTCTTCAACATGACCGTTTACATGCCCCAGTTGAACTTGCTGTTCTTTGAAGTACTTTTGGGACTGTTTGACAATCATCATCACGAGCAACATTGAAACCGGTATAATGGTGAGTGCCACAAGTGTCATCAACCCACTGATGCTGATCATCATGATGAGTACACCAACAACTGTAGTGAAGGAGGTGATGATTTGTGTCATGCTTTGATTCAGAGTTTGACTGACTGTATCCACATCATTGGTGATTCTTGAAAGCACTTCACCGTGGTTGGTATCATCAAAATATTTGAATGGCATTCTATTCATTTTTTTTGAAATCTGTTTTCTCATGTTGTAACTGACTTGCATGGAAACACCTGACATTATATAGCCCTGAATATAGGAAAAAAGTGAACTTAACCCATACAGAACCACAAGTGTCAAAAGGATTCCAGATACATAGGAAAAATCAATACCGATACTTGAATCCACAATTCTTCCCATCACACCTTCAAAAATTTTGGTGGTTGCTTTACCAAGGAGTTTGGGTCCGAAAATCCCAAAGGTGGCACTTCCAATGGCGAAGAAAATTACTATGCCTATCTTAAATTTATAATCACTGAGATATGATGTAAGACGCTTCAAGGAACCTCTGAAATTCTTGGCTTTTGCGCCTCCCATCATCATCGATCCAGGTCCTCTTCCCATACTCTGGCGCTGAGGTCCACTATTTTTGTTTTTCTCACTCATGACAGTTCCTCCTCGCTGAGTTGTGACATTGCAATTTCTCTGTAAGTCAAGCAAGATTCCATCAATTCAGAGTGAGTGCCATGGCCCACCAAGATCCCTTCATCAAGTACTAGGATTTGATCAGCGTTTTTTATTGTTGATACGCGTTGAGCCACAAGTAAAACAGTTGCTTCTTTCATTTTGGTTTTCATGGCTGATCTTAAAGCGGCATCCGTTTTAAAGTCCAGTGCTGAAAAACTATCGTCGAAAATATAAACTTTAGGTTGCTTAACAAGTGCACGTGCTATGGACAATCTTTGTTTTTGTCCACCTGAAACATTTGTGCCCCCTTGGGATATCGGAGCAAGCATCCCCTCGTTTTTCTCATTTATGATCTCAGAGGCCTGAGCGATATCAGCCGCTTTATCTATAGCCTTTTCATCTGCATCTTGATCTCCAAACTTCAGATTACTCTCTATCGTTCCACTGAACAAAATTGCCTTTTGAGGTACATATCCAATGATTGATCTTAAATCAGATTGTTTCATTTGATGAATCGGTACGCCATCAATCAATATATCACCCTCTGTTGCGTCATAGAAGCGGGGAATCAAATTGATTAAAGTGGATTTTCCACATCCTGTCGAACCGATAATAGCAGTAGTCTTACCAGGCTCTGCCACGAAACTGATGTTTTTGAGCATATTCTCCTCAGCACCTGGATATTTGAATGAAACATTATCAAATACCACACGACCATTCCCCGCTGCGTTGATATCTTGAGGGGTTTCAGGATCATGGATCATAATATCCATATCCAATACTTCAGAAATTCTTTGCGCAGAGACGGTTGCTCTAGGAATCATGATAAACATCATTGAAAGCATCAAGAATGCCATGATGATCTGAAGTGCATACTGCATGAACGCCATCATATCTCCCACTTGCATTGCGGATGCTTCAATCTGCTGTGCGCCGACCCATATAATCAATATAGTGACACCATTCATGATAAGCATCATCACAGGAAAAAGGAATGCCATGATTCTATTTACGAATAAATTGGTTTTAGTAAGATCTTGATTGGCCTTGTCAAATCGTTGTTCTTCGAAAACTTGTGTGTTGAATGCTCTGATGACCATCATACCGGAAAGATTTTCCCTGATGATACGATTCAATCCATCAACCATTTTTTGAATGGCTTTGAATTTAGGCATGGCAATTGAAAATACAATCAAAATGATCCCAAGCAAAATAATTACTGCAAGCGCGATAATCCATGACATTGAGCTGCTTTTCTCAAGCGCTTTGAAAATACCTCCCACACCGATGATCGGGGCATAAAAGAGCATTCTGATCATTATGACCATCAGGTTTTGAATTTGTGTAATGTCATTGGTACTTCTCGTTATAAGTGACGCTGTTGTAAAGTGGTCCATTTCAAAATTCGAGAAACTCGCTACTTTTGTAAAGACCGCTTTTCTGAGATTTCTACCCATTCCAGCCGCAACTCTTGCGGCTATGAAACCCACCGCAATGGATGCAACGGCACCAGCAAGTGCAATTAGTAGCATTATACCACCGATCGAGACGATATAATCTCTCTGAAATTTCACACCATCCACTCCAAGTTGTTCATTGTACGTTTCTATTATACCGAGTGCAACCTGCTTTTGAGTTTGCTCACTCATATTTGTGAAATCAATTTCAGCACCCTGAAGTTTCGCAATACCCAACAGCATTTTTGTAGTGATCTCTTCAATTACTGCTTTATTTACGTCATCCATGGGTTTTACTTTATAAACCGGGAGTTGATTTAGATTTGAATACCTCTGTGTCAGTTCTTTGTAAATTGATTCACCTTCAATTGGATCTATTATTTCGTAAACATTCAAGATAGAATTTTTTTCTTCTTTATTAAGCAACATGGTCATGCGTTCCATATCCTCTGTCTTCACAATTTCCAGGTTGACTGTCTCATAGCCACCTTGCTGAATGCCATTGTTGACTATACGAGACATGTAATCGGGAAGTGCGAGATCTGTCATAGCCTGAAAATATAGTAGTCCAATGGCTATGAAAACCAATAATGTAAATGGTTTTAAAAATCTTATTAATTTTGTCATGATCTACTCCTTACCCAGCAATCTATCGAGTGCTTCAAGTCCATCAATAATTTTTTGAAGTTCATCGTCAGAAGCCAAATCGATTTTTTTAAGCCATACGGATTCTATTTCTTTAAACTTTCCAGCCGATTCTTCTCTGAACTCATCTGTAAGCTTCACCAATACCACTCTTCCATCTTCTTCAGATTTCAGTCTTTTCACAACTTCCATCCTTTCCAGACGGTCAATGATTTCTGAGACTGTACTTACTGAAAGTCCCAACTTATCCGCGAGTTCACTCATTCTTAATGAATCATTTCGAGTAAGCAATCCGACAACCATCCCCTGAGGACCGGTCAACGTCAAATCTTTGAGTTGGTTCTGCATCATCTGATGCATAGACTCTTTGATACTTTTTAGTTTTTTCATAACTTCATAAGTCTTTTCTATGTTTTCCACGCTTCATTGTCCTCCAAATATACTTCGCACCCGAAGTTTCGGGTACGAAGTATATTCTACTCTTGATTTTGCTTGCTGTAAAGTGTATTTTCAACAATTCACAAAGTATTCATAGTTGTTGACATTTGCATTTTAAAGGAGTAACATTTGTTGTTGTGTCAAATAATAATCACTTTTCTTGGAGTTATGAATTTTATCGTGGTTTTAAGAAAAGTGGATATAAAATCAAGGAGAAGAACTATGATAGGTAACACTCAATTAATTGTTGCAATTGCCATATTCACATTGACTTATGTGGTAATTGTCTCAGAAAAGGTCAATCGAACAGCTATAGCAATTTTCGGAGCTGTGATGATGCTCGTATTCAACATTGAAATGCAGCATGTCGCTATCATGCATGTGGATTTCAACACCATTGGATTACTTGTAGGAATGATGATCATCGTCAACATTCTAAAAAGAACGGGAGTCTTTGAGTATATGGCCATAAGGGCTGCAAAATATGCCAAAGGTGATCCGTGGAAGATTGTATTTATTTTTTCTATATTAACAGGAATATCATCTGCGTTATTAGACAATGTCACCACAATTCTATTGGTCGTTCCTGTGACCATTGTAATTGCCAATGAACTGAAATTGAATCCGATTCCATTTTTAATTCCTGAGGTTTTGATTGCGAACATTGGTGGTACAGCAACACTCATCGGTGATCCACCCAATATTATGATTGGTAGTGCTACAGGACTCGGTTTCCTTGATTTCATCGTCAACTTAGGACCGATTGTAGTGATTATAACAATAGTAACCATGTTCATTCTTAAGCGGATCTACGGCAAAACTCTAGTCACCACTGAAGAAAGCAAGCAAAAGATTTTGGCTATGGATGAACACTTAGCGATAAAGGACAAAAGATTACTGATCAAAAGTTTATCCGTTCTAGGCATGACCGTTATAGGATTCATGTTGCATCAGACGCTCGGGTATGAGTCCGCTACCATCGCACTTTTCGGCGCAGCCACTTTGCTTTTGATTAGCAAACTCGATCCAGAGGATATTCTGATGGAAATCGAATGGCCTACAATATTCTTCTTTATATCACTGTTCATTTTAGTCGGTGCACTTGAAGATGTTGGTGTGATCAACTTTATGGCAGAGAAAATGCTATTGCTTACAAAAGGTGATTTATTCTTCACTGCAATGTTGGTTCTATGGGGATCGGCAATTGCATCAGCTTTCCTCGATAACATTCCATTTGTTGCGACGATGATTCCACTGATTACAAGTATCGGTCAAATGAGTTCAATTAGCATCACACCACTCTGGTGGGCACTTGCTCTAGGCGCATGTCTTGGTGGCAATGGAACACTCGTAGGTGCATCTGCGAACGTAATTGTAAGTGGAATGCTGGAAAAGCAAGGATATAAGCTATCGTTTGTTGAATATATGAAAATAGGGTTCCCAATTATGTTGGTCTCTATTGCAATATCGAGTGTTTATCTCATCGTTAGATACCTATAGGAGGAAAAAATGAGTAGATTATTGGAAGCCGAGTTGACGATACAAACCATGAAACTTCGTCAGATGGGTGCAAAAATTAAAACAATCAACAGCAAGATGTGCTATGTCAAATTTGACATCAGTGGATTTGAAGTGGCATATGTTTACAATATCAATAAGGACGGCAATTATTTTCTTGAGAGAATCAAACCGTATCCACTTGCGATTCGCGAATTTTATGATGAAGAACAAGTCATTGAAATCATTGAAATTGACTTGGAACAATTCAAGAACGCCATAAATAGCCACAATATTCAGAGTTTCATAGATATCAACAGAAGATTGCACCAAAGTATCAAAAAATTTGAAGACTTGTTTCTATATTACAATGTCTCTCAAAGTGAGTGCAATAAAATCATAGGATTTCTTGATGAAATAGATGCAGAATTAATCGAGACAAAACAAAATAGTGAAAGATTATACTTCAGAAAAGAACCTGAAAACATTTAGAACTAAACTTGAGACGAAATTATCGTCTCTTTTTTTATTGTTAAATGGAAAGTTGACTTACAACGTGTTACAATGTTGTTAACATTTTCGAAAGAAGGCGGACATATGACTGATTTGCTATGGGGACTCACCACAAAGGTATCACTGGTTTTCTTGGTGATTTATATTTTTTCCAGTACGAAGATGTTCAATAAAATCCTACACAATCGTAAATTCACATTAAGGGATCAGATTATTGTATCATTGGTATTTGGTTTCATGGGGATCTTGGGAACTTATTCTGGGATTCCTTATATGGGTGCAATTGTAAACAATCGTGTAATCGGGGTCGTTGTCGGTGGTCTGATCGGTGGTCCTGTGGTAGGCGTTCTAGCCGGACTCATTGCAGGAGGCCATAGATTTTTGATTGACATCGGGGGGTTTACCGCATTATCCTGTGGTATTTCCACAGCACTGGAGGGCTTGATTGCAGGACTCTTATCACAATATTTTTTCAGAAGCAAAAACAAGGTCATGTTCGGATTTTTTGCAGGTATAGTTACCGAAACAGTACAAATGATAGTTATCCTATTGGTTGCAAAACCTTTTGTAGATGCTTTAATTCTCGTCAGAACCATTTCAGTTCCCATGATTCTGACCAACTCCATCGGTATAGCACTCATGATTGTCATTTATCAAAACATGCTGAAAAACAGTGATCTGCAAGGTGCCTTCCGTTCTGAACAGGCTCTGAGGATTGCGCGCGAAACCATGATAGATCTTAGAAAAGGGTTGACCATCGAAGCAAGTCAAAATGTCGTTAAAATTATTCGAAATATTGCCAAAGTGGATGCAGTTGCCATAACGGACCAAGATAAAATACTTGCGTACGAAGGTATTGAATCTCTTGGATTCAATACAGGTGATCTCATTCGTTCCAGTATCACCAGGCAAGCTATGGAACGCCATATTGTTATTTCATCACTGTTAGATGTAGATGTAAAATTCAAAAATAAGAAAAATCTGAGCGTCGTTATTGCTCCATTAATTGTCAATGGAGACGCCATAGGATCCATTAAACTATATTCTCTAGGTAGAACTAAAATCTCACTTGTCGATGAAGAACTTGCCAGTGGACTTGCCATGCTGTTTTCCACACAACTGGAACTCAGCCATTTGGACGAACAAAAACATCTACTCAATAAAGCGGAACTATCCGTTTTACAAGCAAAAATCAACCCGCATTTCTTGTTCAACGCACTCAACACTATACACGCGCTCATCAGAATTAAACCTGAACAAGCAAGGGAGCTGCTCGTCAAATTTTCTGATTATTTTAGAAACAATATCATCACAAACGATTGTATCATCACACTTGAAAAAGAACTTGACCAAGTCATGGCTTATCTTGAGCTTGAAAAGGCACGATTTGGCGATCGACTTCAAATCGAATTTGTTGTGCCCGACAAACTTGATATAGAAGTACCTCCTCTGATCATTCAACCTCTCATTGAAAATGCAATCAAACACGGTATTTTCAAACACAAAAGCAGTGGAAAAGTCAAAATTAAAATCACTGCATTTGAAAAACGATATGAAGTTTCAATT
>JAGXHV010000057.1 GCA_024636005.1 Bacillota bacterium | reverse complement strand
TATGAGAAGCCCACACAAGCGTATGAAGATCTGGTTGAAGCCTTTTCAGGAAATCGAAATGATGAAAAATTGAGATTGATGATCAAGCAACTTTATAGTTTTATATTGAGTCAGCCTTATCCTGTCCAGTGGCTGGAATATCAAATGGAAGCTTACTCCGATCCAGATCACCCATTAAGGGCGCTATGGGAAAAAATTCTACTCGAACAGATGTCAGATAAAATTGAAGGTGCAATCCAGCTTCTTCAACGAGCATCGGATCTATGTCTTGAACCAGGTGGTCCGGAGCCGTATATTCCAACTTTCGCTTCAGATATCCAGTTGTTCGAACGACTCGCTGAGAGTGCTCAAATTGGTCTAAAAGCTCTTGAATTGACTATGGCAGGTGCAAAGTTCGATCGGATAGCTTCCATCAGGAAGAATGAAAAAGAGCTTTATGATGAGTCCTTGATTATGGAAGTCAAAGATGTGATCAGAGATAAAATGGTGAAAAAACAAATCTTTGAAGGCATCAAAAAATTCTTCGACTATAAGGATGTGGACCGTTATAACTCTGAAATGCCGGCACTTTCCGAAATGTTAAAAGAATTGTGTCGTTTGACGTTGGCGTTTGAGGAGCGATTCAGCCAGCTCAAACGTTCAAAGAATCTCATGGACTTCAACGATCTCGAACATTTTGCGATAAAAATCCTCGAGGATCCACGCATCTGTGAGGTATACAGAGATAAACTCGATTTTATCTTTGTTGATGAGTATCAGGATTCCAGTGGGATACAAGAAACCATCGTCAAAAGAATAATGCGAAAAAACAATTTGTTTATGGTCGGCGATGTGAAACAGAGCATCTATAAATTTCGGTTAGCGGATCCTGAACTTTTCATTGAGAAATATAAAACCTATACACATTTTGATGAATTGATTGATGATAGTGTTGATGTCCATGAAGCCATTGACAATCTTAATAAGAAATTGAGTCATGAGCAGTCCGAGCAGTTCATTCGAATTGACCTAAAAAACAACTTCAGAACTAGAACGGATATTCTCGAGCAGGTCAACAATGTATTTGAACTAATCATGTCTGAAAAATTGGGAGACGTGGCTTACGATCATACTGCGAAATTGTACGGTAAGATGCATTTCGAAAAAACAAGTGGACCCTACGTGGAAGTGAACATACTGTCAAAAAAACCATTGGATGACGAGCCTCAGGATGATGCTGAAACAGAACTGAGAACGGATGAACTTGAAGCAAGAGCGATTGCGGGTAAAATCAAGTCTTTAATCGGAACAACAGTCTATTTTCCAAAAGAGAAGCTGTCAAGAAGCTGTCAATACAAGGACATAGTAATACTCCTCAGGAGTTCAAAATCATGGACGCCGACCTTTGAGCATGTTTTCATGGAGGAGGGTGTACCGCTTTATGCGGATAGCCAGACCGGATATTTTGATGCACTAGAAATTAAGATGCTGGTAGAACTTTTGAAAATCATAGATAATCCTCTGCAAGATCTGCCGTTGTTGACGGTATTGAGATCACCGGTTGTCGGACTCGATGTGGAACAGATTGCACAGCTTAGAATTCTGACTCCAGGGGTCCAGTTCTACTATTACAAATGTAGGGCGATGATCGAAGATTCAAGCATTGAGTTTCCTGCTAAAAAGAGACTTGAAAAATTCTGGGGTGAATTGGAGGAATGGCGTGAAAAAACACGCTACCTACCACTGGATGAACTGATATGGGACGTGATGCAAACATCCGGGTATTATAACTATGTCATAGCAATGCCCGGCGGAGTAGCAAGACAAGCCAATCTCAAACTTTTGGTGGATCGTGCGACGGATCTGAAAAATTCAAAATTATTCACTTTGTCTCACTTCATAGCATTTATTGAACAAATGACATCTACCAGTGGTGATATGGGTGTGGCAAGCAGTATAGGTGAGGAAGAGGATGTTGTGAGACTCATGAGCATCCACAAATCCAAAGGACTTGAATTTCCTATAGTCATTATCAGTGGACTTGGGAGAAAATTCAATATGATGGATACGTACGGAGATTTAATTTTGCATAAGAATCTAGGCGTGGGGCTTTCACACGTTGAATTGGATCTAAGGGTCAAATCCAAATCATTGCCTCAATTTGTTTTGAAGGAAGAAATGAAAAGAGAGACATTGTCAGAGGAGATGCGTGTGCTTTATGTGGGACTTACGAGAGCGGTTGATAGAATGATACTCTTTGCCACCGTGAATGATCTCAACAGCAAATCAAGTGCCTGGGAAAGAGAAATCAATTATTACAGTCTTTATTCATCAGGTGGCTTTATCGATTGGATTATGCCAGCCATGATTAAAAGTGGAGCCGTCTCGATCAATGCGATTTCTGAATCAAATCTCGTTAAGACAGAGCGAAAGATTGAGCATGATCAAAGAACAAGGTACGAATTTTGGGAGAATATCAACGAAGCTCTTCCAGGGACAATAACTGTCGATGAGGCCATTGAGAAGAGATTGTCCTATGAATTGCCTCAAATTGACAAGAATTTCAAGCCACTCAAGGTCTCGGTCTCAGAGAAGAAAAAAGCGATGGACGATTCTGTTTACACTGCACCAGAATTATCAGCTATGCCCGAGTTCCTAAAATCGGAACAACCACTCACTTCAATGGAAAAAGGGACTGCAATGCACAAAGTACTTGAACGCATTGATCTTAGAGTGGAACATAGCCTTGACAGCATTGAAAGAGTTATAGAAAAATTGAGGTCTTCAAATATTTTATCGGAAAAAGAAATAAAACATTTGTCTTCAATCAAAATTCTTTCTTTTCTTAATACTGAAATGGGTATAAGATTAAGGCGAAGTGTTAATATCCACAAAGAAAGACCGTTTGTTTTGATGGACGACGAGCAACTTGTGCAAGGCGTCATCGACTTGTATTTTGAAGAAGAAGATGGATTTGTACTCGTCGACTATAAAACCGATTACGTTGGCAACAAATCGTTATCGGAATTGTCAGATCGATATGGAATACAACTTCAGTACTATAAAAAAGCAATTGAAACACTATCCAATAAACCAGTCAAAGAAATGCATCTATACTATTTTGACGTGGATCAATTCTTTACATTCCAGAAATTGAGGTCGTTATGATGTTTGAAAAAGAACTGTCGTGTGCAATGGATGCAGCATATGCAGCAGGTGAGAAAATCATGGAGATTTACAACGAGGACTTTACAGTATGCTATAAGGACGATACCTCTCCAGTCACTGACGCTGATATCGCATCAAACACAATAATCATAAAGCATTTGGCAAGTAATTTTCCAGAGGACGGCATGCTGTCCGAAGAAATGGATGATGACGAAAGCCGATTTGACAAAAGACGCTTTTGGGTCATCGACCCTTTGGATGGCACGAAGGAATTCGTCAAAAAAAATGGCGAGTTCGCGGTCAATATAGCATTGATCATAGGAGGTAAGGTTGTTCTGGGTGTTGTCTATCTCCCAGTCAAGCAAACAATCTACTATGCTGTTAACGGTGAGGGCGCATACAAAAAAACTTTTTCTGATCACAAGGCAATTGAATTACATGTTTCAAAACGTATAAAACCCTATCATTTGTTGATCAGTCGGTCACATCCTTCGAAAAGAACACAGAAGTTTCTCAGCCACAACGCGGATGTCATCCTCAGTGTCACTGAAATGGGGAGTTCGATAAAAGGTTGCTTGATTGCTGAAGGTTCTTATGATGTCTATTACAATTTTGGATTGTCCATGAAATGGGATACTTGCGCTATGGAATGCATTGTTAAGGAAGCCGGTGGGGTTCTTAAGCGATTGGATGATTGTGATATTGATTATATGGAGCATGACAAACTCAACAAAGGATTTTATATTCTCAACAATCGGAACAACAGAGTGGATTTAAACAAGATTTGACTAAAGGCCTGGAGGAAGTGATGAGATTACAGAAAATTTCCGAACAAATGCAAAATAAAACACTTTGGGCTTCAGGAGAAAGTAAAGAGATTTATCTTTATCCTGAAAATGGAGATTATGGAAAACGCGAATTTATTTGGCGCGTTAGTACTGCTACAGTAACAGAGGAAACATCAAAGTTCACCGTTTTAAGTGGAACCAAACGATGGATTATGCCACTGGACAAGCAAATGAAATTGAAGCATTCCAATGATTTAAGGTCAATATTTGAGATTACACTAAAACCATTTCAACCTCATGGTTTTAGGGGAGATTGGGATACGACTTGTTTCGGAAAGGCAACAGATTTCAATTTGATGTTTAAAGATGGCGCACATGGTTTGATTAAACATTTAAGGTTGATGCGCTATGAACCCAAGAAGTTATCACAAGTGTTCATGGAGGCTTTTGATAGAAGACTTTCAGGGCAACATTCATGGATTACCATCGGAATCTACTCTTATGATGGCACATGTGCTCTGGATAATGAGACAATCTCATCATCTGAAATGATGTTGATTCATATGAACACCAAAGAAATTGATAAAGCAATGGATTTAGTGATCATTAATGAGGATTTCGATAGTGTGAACATTATTTTAACAGTTGTTTCATACAATAACTAAACTGAACATTGGAGAAAGGAACGGCTATGAAAAATGTGTTGATCATCGGAGGGACCTCTGTGGAACCAAAAGAAAAAACGAATATTGAAGCCTTAATTCTCAAACAGATGGGCTATGATGTCACTGTTCATTTTACTGTTCAAGATGCAACTGAGATTGAAGAACAAAAAAGATGGTTGGACGAGAATGGTATAGTTTCCTATGGTGAGATTTCAGATCAGATTGACTGGGAGAGACTTGGAAAAGAATTGAAAACGCATCAAAATATAATTGTAAAGACCAATGCGATAATTTTGCCTGCACTGGATTTAGCAAAAGTCTATGGCAGAGATGTCTGGTGTGCCATTGACTCAAATTCAGATTCCGCATTTATCGATCAATGCGATCATACATTTAGACTGGATACATCATGCCGATTCAATGAAAGTGTAAACAAGATGTGTGTGAATTTTAAACAGGATGGATCGATACACTATTTTGAGCGTGGCGGTATCGACAGATATTATAAAATCGAAGTTGGCACATCTGACTGGAGTGCTTTTGATTTAGGTGTATTCATGTGTGGATATATCTATGCATTTGATAAAGGTGAATATACTGATCAATGTCTGAAATATGGCCTTGCCGTTCAAGCTGCAATTCAAAAAGGCACCCCGCTGGATATAGAAAATATGCTCTCTACATCTGAGGTGCCTCTTCGGGCTTTGGAATAAGAAGTATGAATTTAGTTCCTTCATTGAGTGAGCTTTCCACTTGGATCCGTCCTCGATGTTGTTCAATGATGATTTTAGCTATGGATAGACCCAAACCAGTACCTCCGTGCTGGTTTTCTTTCATTTTTGTCCTAGATTTGTCCGCACGATAGAAACGGTCGAAGATATGTGGCAAATCTTCTTTGGAAATTCCAATACCATTGTCTGAAATGATAATGATATTGTGTTTTTCTGATGTTCTGAGTACTATGTTGATTTCCCCGTCATCAGGAGTATATTTGATGCTGTTGTCAACGAAGATTCTTAGCGCTTGTTTCAATTTGTCGATAGAGCCGTAGAAAGGTACGTTTTCTTCAATGGCATCTATGATTTTGTGCTGTGAGTCGATCATCTTTGTTTCTTTGACGATTTCACAAATGAGTTCTGATAGATTGAATTTGTCCATGTCCATATCCATCTTAAGCGTGCCTTTGTCATTTCGTGCGATGAACAATAAACTTTCGACCAAGCTGTGCATGTTGTCTGTTTCTCCCAGAATAGCCTGAATACTCTCGTTAAGTATTTCCGGATCATCTTTTCCCCATCGATTCAGCATCCCCGCATACCCTTTAATCACTGCAATTGGAGTTCTTAGCTCGTGTGAAGCGTCGGAAACAAATTGTTTTTCACGTTCATAACTTTTCTGGATGTCATCCAGCATTTTGTTGAATGTATGGGACAGATCTTTGAGTTCATCTTTGGTACCGCTCACATTAAGTCTGGTACTCAAGTTGTTGGCAGACATATCCTTCACTTGCTCTGTCATGGTGTGAATCGGATTGAGGTGTTTGTTTGCCATTTTGGAGGCTGAAGCGATTGAGGATATAATCAGTACAAAACAGAGCACGAAACCAATTGGAAAAGTGGACTCAATGATGCTTTGAAGAGGGTCCATCTTTTTTTGTATGGAGAAATAAACGGGTTCGGTTTGAATATCGATGAAGGTTCCAAATCTAATCAAATCAGGAAACCTTGGAAAATCTCTGAAATCATATTCATAGAATCGAGTCGCTTCCGCATAAGTGAGTGGAGTGTCAGTATTGTAGTAAACAAGATCTTTATTCTGATCGTACACATAAAACTCCAACACTTCCGAATTCAAATAACGTTCCAGACCAGCGTTTTCGTATGTTCCAGATTCAGTCAATGTACTGTTTACAAAGGCATAACTGGAATCCATTTCGTTTTGTGAGCTATAGTATAAATAGAATGAAAACGATCCGTATACCACAACAAATAGGAACACAATCAAGAAAATCAAACGGAGAGTATAACCCAGTGTCAACTTGAAAGTGATGTTGAAGCGCAACAAAGAAACGAACTTTTCAATCATGGATTCGAAATAAGTGGGTTCGTTATCTTTTGGTATTGGTTTTTGAATGGCTTCCTTTTTAGGACTTTCTTTAACAGAACGAACGGGAGCCGATTTTTTTTGTTTGATCTGTTCTCGGCGACGTTTTTCTTTTTCAAGATGAGCCCTGCGCTGTTCAGTTTTACTTGGCGTGGAAGGCTCTACAACAGAACGCCCCGAGGTGTCACCGTCCCCGGTTTTTCTTTTTCGTGGGGGAGGTGTTTTAACAATTTGTTGAATTTCTTCCGTGTCTTTACTTATGATCTTCATCTTTGAATAAGTAACCTACCCCTCTAACTGTGTGAATGAATTTGGTGCTGAAACAATCATCTATTTTACTTCTTAAATACCTTATGTAGACATCTACAATTTTGGTTTCACCAAAATAATCATATCCCCAGACCTTATCCAGAATTTGTTCTCTGGAAAGGGCTATGTTTCTGTTTTCGGCGAGATAGTGAAGCAAATCGAATTCGGTTTTTGTGAGTTCAACAGCCTTGCCATCATATGAAGCCGTATACTGATTGTAGTCGATTTTCAGTCTTCCGGAAATGAAAATATTGGTTGGTGTTTGTGGTTGTGAAGCATTTTTTCTAAATATTCTACGGATCCTAGCCAGTAACTCCTCAATGGCGAAGGGTTTGGTCATATAATCATCCGCACCGAAATCAAGTCCCATGACTTTGTCCATTGTGTCATCCTTTGCAGTCAGCATGATGACTGGAATGTCTGAGTTCAACCTTAAACGTCTACAGACTTCCATACCATTGAGTCCTGGTAGCATGATGTCAAGAATGACCAGATCGTATTCGCCTTCAAGCGCCTTCTCGAGTCCAGACCTACCATCGTGGGCGGAATCAACAGAAAATCCTTCATGTTTGAGTTCAAGTTCAATAAAACGTGCAATTTTGACATCATCCTCGACAACCAAGATCTTTTGCATTTAGAACCTCCATTTGTAATCGATATCATATATATTTTAATATAGCATTTTGTGTGTGTGAATGCAAAGCAAACCCAGACGTTTGAATGTCATATCTCAGACGTCTGGGTTCTTGGGAGTGAAAGATTTCTTATCTCATTCGATCTTCTTCTTTTTTTTCTTCTTTTGGCGCATTGCCAAAATCAAAAGCGTCTTCAACCTTCATTTTCTTGCCATCTGGATCCAATATCAAGATTTTATATCCGAATAGATATGGAAGGATCAAAAGGAACAGAGAAACCGGCATTGTGAAAAGTACGATTAGACCTGCAATTGTGAGTGGGATGTCAAGAACTCGATGACCTTTTTTGCCGATGACAAAGCTTGTCTTATGCATTTTTTCGAAAAACTTTTTGATATCTTCAAAAAAATCTGTATCTGATTTGTGTGGATTGCCTTTTCTGGATTGAACATGTACTTTCACTGATTTGGATTGGAGTTTTGGTTTTGCTGTTTTGTTGGATGCTTCGAGTTCAATCAATGCCTCAACCATATCTCCATCATGTCGCTCAAGGGCCTCTTTAGCTTCTTTGTAACTTATGTTAGCCCTTTCCATGAGCATATCGATTTTTTCTAAACTTACTGACATATAAATGCCTCCTTTAATTTTTATTATAGTTTGATTATAAAATATTAACCTTAATACGCAACCAAAGAATGGTTAAAATTTGGATAGAAATTATTCTGTCTTCTTTTTGATCCAACTTGCAATGTCGGTTTCACGACCACTTTCGCGTTTGAACATCATTTTAATACCGAAGAAGAATGGAAGAACAATTGCGATAAGTGAAAATGGCATCAACCAGAATGTAACAATCAATACGACCAACAATGGAAGTTCAAAAAGAAACTGATCTTGTTTTTTCCATGCGATTTTGACAAGAAGTGATTTTTGGATCAACTTTCCAAATTGTTTTAGTGCCCATTTGAATTTGCCTTTCCATTCATTGACTGTTTCTTTTTTGATTGCTGGCTCTTTTTCTACAGTTTTATTTTCGATTTCGATGATGGCTTCCAGTACGTCACCTCCGTGTTTTTCAAGCATTTCTTTTGCTTCTTTGTAACTTACTTTTGTTCGATCCATGATTTGATCGATTTGTTCTATAGTGATTGACATGTGAACCTCCTTATAAGATGTTTTATACTATGGGTCAATTATAAGGCTGAAATATTAACACATCACCAATAGAAGGTTAGAAAACAGAAAGAATTTGAACAATATATTCAATTTTTCAGACGAATTACCAAACCTTAATGGATGTTAATGAATGTTAATAGTATTAGTATTGAACTTTAAAACTCAATTTGTTATTATTAGTCTCGTTGACAGGCTACAGATTGAATTGCTTAAGAGTTTGCATTTATCCCCCTTTTTATAATAAATGTAAATAGTCAATTCGAGGTGCACATTTGTGCGCCTTTTTTTTATTACAAAGCTAATGACAATATGATAAAATGAGCCATATAGAACAATCGAAGAGGATGATAAAATGAATAATAATAAGTTAATTGTTTTGGGCAATTATTTTGGTTTTGTGGTCATGGGAATGATCGTGATCTCATTTGGTGCGATCATGCCGGATATCAGATCGACTTTTGATTTATCTTATGAGCAAGGCGGACTGATGCTAGCGATATTCTCACTCAGTTATTTGGCGAGTGGTTTACTCGGAGGAGTCCTTTCAGATAAAATCGGACTAAAGAAGACCATTAATCTGGGTAATTTGCTTTATGTGGTCGGTTTATTGACCATTGCAACCTCAAACAATGTCTGGATGTTGTTTTTAGGGATCGGCATCACAGGTATGGGCTGGGGGTATTGCAATACTGCAATCAATGTTTTGATTAATGAGATCAGTGACGGTGACGGCAATGCGATGAGTTTGCTCCATATGTCGTTTGGTATAGGCGCTTTTGTGATTCCGCTGATTTTCAGTGTTTTTTTAAGATTGGATATGACGTGGCAACATATGATGGTCTTCCTTGCGGTGATGGCTGCTATTGCTTTAATTTTGTCCACTTGGATGAATATCCCACAAATGTCGAAATCTGAACTTGAGTCAAAAAGTGATACGGGCAAAAGATCTTGGCCGATGATGTTGATTTTTATGGGCATTCTATTCTTTTATGTCGGATCGGAGAATGCATTCAGCGGATGGATGGTCACTTACCTGACAACAGCAGTATCTTTTTCGGATTCAGGCGCTCAGAATATGCTATCGACGCTTTGGCTGATGGTGATTGCGGGCCGCATGGTGTCTGGAAAAATCAGTAGGTCTATACCACCTGCGACAATGATTTTTTTCATGAGTGTAGGTGCTCTCTTAGCGATGTTGTTATTCATTAGTAGCTCCTCACCATTTGCGATTGGGCTGTCCATTGTCATAATTGGTCTTATGTTCTCGGGAATTTATCCACTGACCATGGCGAACGCCAACCCCATTATCAGAGGTTCTGCGACGTCCAGTGCCATAGTGATCTCAGGAGGGGGACTCGGATCAACAATTTTGCCATATTTGACGGGTAAGATTGCTGATGAGTGGGGAACAACAGCAATTATTTATGCGATTATCGCAACTTTAATGGCTATGGTAATTTTGACAGGCTACAATAGATTCTTTGTAAAAAAAACCACCATTTGATAAAAATGGTGGTTTTTAGAGTTTAAATTTTAAAGACTTCTTTTATATAGTAATCGAGTTCCTTGTAGAGCTCATGGCCTGAAATAGGAGACAAAGCACTTAGAACTGAGCTGTAATACCATTTTTGATCATCATATCCGGCATTGAACTTTGCCCATATCGTTTCATCTTGATTTCTGTAGATGCTTTTGATGTTGCTTATCTTGTCTGCACATATTATGAAGAGCGCTTCAGTAGAAGCGTTTTCCATGTGTTCAAGATAAGCAAGTTTTCTTTCGAGCCAAGGCAAGCTCTTGTTCTGCTCCGTGCAGGAGTTGACATAATCTGCCACAAGTTCACCGAACTGTTCTCTGACGGACTCTAGATCCAGCAAAGTGTCTTCAATAGTATCGTGTAAAATCCCAGCGATAATTATCTCGTCACTGAATCCGTTTTTTGCAAGGAGCATACCAACTTCTAGTGGATGAGTGACATAAATGTCGTTGTCAATTTTTCTTTTTTGTTGATCGTGAGCCTGTATTGCTGTATGTATGGCATTATAAATATTCATACTGACCTCCACTTGAACTTAATGATATTTTATCATACCGCGTGAAATATGAAGATGTTTTTTTTAAAACTGAGCAAAAAAAACAAAAAAACATCTAGATATTGTGTATAATAAAGTTGTTAATACATTATATCGTTGGGAGGACTCAAAAAGTGTATCCATTAATTGAGAAGAGAAATGGCGAACTTAAGATATTTGATTCTAAAAAAGTTGAAGTTGCCGTGTTTAAAGCGCTTGTGGCATCAAAACCGTCGAGGTTAAGAAAAGAATTGATCAAACTGTCAGAAGTCATCACTGATTATGTGATTTTATACCTTAGTGAAAATTTGACGGATTCCTACCCTAAAGTTGAAACAGTTCAAGATGCGGTTGAAGATGTATTGATGCGCATGGGTGAATACGATACTGCAAAAGCCTATATCAAATACCGTTATGAACATAAAATAAAGAGAGTGAATCAACAGACCGCAATGGACATTCTGTCATTGTTCGGTGATTATATAGGAAAGAATGATTGGCTGGTAAGGGAAAACTCCAATATGAGTTATTCTTTGCAGGGACTCAACAATCATATTATTTCGAAGGCATCAAAAACATTTTGGCTTCACAATGTCTACTCTGAAACGGTCAGGACTGCTCATGAGGAAGGTGACCTGCATATTCACGATCTTGGACTCTTATCGACATACTGCTGCGGATGGAGTCTAGAAGACCTTCTTCTTAAAGGGTTTGGAGGCGTTGCAAACAAGATCGAATCATCACCTGCCAGCCATTTTGATATCGCGTTGATGCAACTGGTCAATTTCATTTACACCGTTCAAGGTGAAGCGGCGGGTGCTCAAGCTGTATCAAACTTTGACACGCTGTTGGCTCCATTCATCGCACATGACCAGTTGACTTATTTGGATGTCAAACGTTCAATGGAAACTTTTGTTTTCAATATGAACATTGCCACCAGAGTTGGTTTTCAAACGCCTTTTTTCAATATCACCATGGATAAGGAAGTTCCTGTGACACACATGGACATGCCAATCATCATCGGAGGAAAGCGCATTTACGACAAAACATATAGCAGCTATCAAAAGGAAATGGATATGATCAATATTGCCTTTTGTGAAGTGATGATGGCCGGCGATGCAAAGGGAAGAGTCTTTACTTTCCCAATTCCAACTTACAATATCACAAATTCTTGGGACTGGAACAACGAGGTCTCAGATAAAATAATGGAAATGACAGCCAAATATGGCACACCGTATTTCAGTAATTTTGTAAATTCAGACCTGAATCCTGAAGATGTCCGAAGTATGTGTTGTAGACTCAGACTTGACAACAAAGCATTGATCAAAAGAGGCGGCGGATTGTTCGGAGCAAACCCAAAAACAGGCTCAATAGGCGTGGTCACAGTTAACATGGCTCGAATAGGCTATCTCTCCAAATCCTATGAGGAATTAACAAACAGACTAGAGCGTTTGATGGAAATCGCCAAGGATTCTTTAGAAGCAAAAAGATTGATTCTGGAAAAGAATATGCACAAAGGACTATACCCATATTCTAAGTTTTATCTCGAAGAGATATTTGAGAGCAACAAAGAGTATTGGCACAATCATTTTGCCACAATTGGTCCAAATGGTATGAATGAGTGCATCATCAATTTCACCAATGGAGAGGAAAGTATAACTACTGACAAGGGACGAGAATTTGCTGAAGACCTGCTTGATTTCATGAATGCTGTTTTGATCAAGTTCCAGCAAGAGACCGATCACCTTTACAATCTTGAGGCTAGTCCAGCTGAGGGCGCAGCATACCGCTTCGCTAAAATGGATAAAGAGAGATATCCATCCATAACGACTTCGGGTGAGGATGTTCCATATTACACGAATTCCACACAACTTCCTGTTGGGTATTCAAATGATATATTCGAAGCACTTGATCACCAGGATGTTCTCCAGACCAAATACACTGGTGGAACTGTTTTTCACGGCTTTATCCCAGAAAAAACGAATGATAAGGATGTTGTGAGGAAATTGCTTCAAAAGGTGACACAAAATTATAAACTGCCATACTTCACAGTCACACCTACTTTCAGTATCTGTGAGGATCATAAGTACATTGCGGGAGAGGTTCACACTTGTCCGGATTGTGGAAAACCAACTGAAGTTTGGTCCAGAGTAGTCGGCTACTATCGTCCCATCAAAACATGGAATGACGGCAAGCAAGAGGAGTTCAAGGACCGACAAACATTCAATCAATTCTAATGAGGAAAGATTATGATTCATGATTTCATTAAAACATCATTTGTGGATTATCCAAAGTTAATCAGTACAGTGATTTTTACCTCTGGTTGCAATTTCAGATGTCCATTTTGTCATAACGGATCGTTGGTTAATCTTGAAATGAGTGAGCTTTCTGTAACCAATCGTTTTTTTGAACATGTTGAAAAGCGTAAGAATGTGCTTGATGGCGTAGTGATCACAGGTGGTGAACCGACAATGCACAGAGGCTTGCCAGAACTTGTTGGAAGTCTTAAAAATCTTGGACTCAAGGTCAAACTCGATACCAATGGAACAAACCCGGAAATGTTGAGTAAAACAATTGATGCTGGAATCGATTATGTTGCAATGGATTTGAAGAACGATTTTGAAAGCTATGCACATACAATCGGACTTGATGTATCTCCAGTGGAAAATATTCGCAGGTCCATGCACCTACTTAGAACGTCATCAGTCGAATATGAATTTAGAACTACCATCATGAAAGAATTTCATTCAGGCCATGTTTTAGATCGGATGATTGGAATGATTGAACCGGGTGAATTGTGGGTAATTCAGAACTATCGTTACTCCGATGAACAATTGGAACCCACTGTGTTCACACCTTTTTCACCACTTGAGCTGATGGAAATCCGTGACAGATTAAGAATCAAAGCGATTAATACAAGAATCGAACTGAGATAAAGTGAATATTTACAGATTTAATTAGAAAGCATATAATTGTATTGTTGTTTAATTAAAATGATTGGATGTGGAATTGTGATTTTTGGAAATGGTGTCGATTTGTTGGAAGTTGATAGGATCAAGGAGCTTTATAAAAAGAATCCAAGATTTCTGGAACGTTTTTTTACTGAGGGTGAATGCGCATTTTTCGAGCGGAAAATGATGAACATTGAAACTATTGCAGCAAATTTTGCAGCTAAAGAAGCTGTTTCCAAAGCTTTAGGGACTGGTGTCAGAGGTTTCAATCTTATCGACATTGAAATATTGCGAGATGAGATGGGAAAACCTATTGTCCACCTGTACAACAGAGCTGAGATTCTTGCTGAATCCTTGGGAATTGACCACATCATGTTGTCTATTTCACATACTGAAAAACATGCGATAGCATTTGCGATTGCAATGAAAAAATCATAAAATCGGGAGAATTTGAATATGAATAGAATGCAGTCCACTCGACCTGTCTGGGCGGAAATCAATTTGGATCATCTGACACACAACATAAGAGAAGTCAAGAGAAGTGTGAAAGAAGGGACACTTGTAACTGCTGTCATCAAGGCTGATGGTTATGGTCATGGCGCAGTACATATAGGCAAGACCCTGCTCGAAAATGGAGCAGACCGATTTGCGGTCGCAACGCTTTCGGAAGCGATACAACTCAGAAAGGCATTCCCGATGACTGAAATCATGATATTGGGATACACACCAAATGAGCTTGCGACAGAAGTTATTGAAAATGGATTGATTCAAACCCTTTTTCATGAATCACAGGCCATTCGTTTTTCTGAAAAAGCACTCGAATTGAATAAGACACTCAAAATCCATATTAAATTGGACACCGGAATGAGACGCGTCGGGATGTCCATCGACAACTCAACAGTCGACGCTATAATCCGCATTTCAAAATTGCCGCATATTGATCTCGAGGGTATATTCACCCACTTCGCAGCGGCAGATGAAGTTGACAAAACTTTTACCCATGAACAAGTTAAAAAGTTTTTATGGGTGACGGATTCACTAGAGGAGAAAGGATTGTCCATAGCAATCAAACACGTCTCAAATAGTGCAGCAATCATAGACTGTCCAGAATACAATTTTGATATGGTGCGAGCGGGAATTATGCTTTATGGTCTTTATCCTTCACCTGATGTCGATCATGATCATATTGAGCTGAGGGAAGTGATGTCTTTGAAAGCACAGATCGCTCAAGTAAAAAAGATCGAAGAAGGAGAAGGTGTGAGTTACGGGCTTAAATATGTCGCACCTAAAAGAACACAGATAGCAACACTTCCCATCGGATATGCAGATGGATTTTCAAGGGGACTTACCCATAAGGCGAAAGGTATCATTCATGGTGAGATCAAACCGATTGTCGGTAGAATTTGTATGGATCAGTGCATGATGGAAGTGGATGGACTGAGCGTTGAAGTGGACGATGTGGTCACTTTGTTCGGTGGTGCGGATGAAAAATTCATTTCGATAGATGAATACGCTGAAATGCTTGGTACAATCAATTATGAAACGGTGTGCCTAATCGGTAAGAGAGTGCCTAGAAAATATGTCTTAAAGGGTGAAACACTACATTTCGAAGATGCCAATTTGGATCTCAGTTTGAGTTCACTATGGTAGGCAAGTTGAATTTATGATATGATAGTTGAAAAATATAAAAGAAATTTATGGGGGTAAGGTACTGGTTTCACTTTTGTCTGTTAATGCATGGGGGTAACTATGAAAAATCGGACGCAGTACTTAAAAAAAACAATGGCAGCTTATTCAAACACAATTGGGGAATTTGCTGTCACTTTGCGTGTTAAAGACTCTTTGAGGCATTATAGAGCTGATGAAGCTATGCGCAAAGGTTATGAAGTCATGGCACAAATCAATTTGGATTTTTGTGAATTCGGGCTGGTGGATTGTCTTTCGTCCATAAGCATATATGAAGAAAACTTGAATGGAGATGATAATTAAAGTGAATATTAAAAGAGGCGATGTCTACTTTGCGGATTTATCACCTGTTCGAGGATCCGAGCAAGGTGGACAAAGACCCGTTTTGATCATACAAAACAACATTGGGAACAAATACAGTCCAACAGTCATCGTTGCGGCAATCACAGCTAAAATTGCCAAGGCAAAATTACCTACGCACGTAGAAATTGAATCATCAAAAGTGGGTCTGGTAAGGGATTCCGTTGTGTTGCTTGAACAGGTGAGAACTATAGATAAAACGAGATTGATTCAAAAATTGGGACAACTTGAAAGCGATGATATGTCTTTGGTTGATAAGGCACTTGTAATCAGTTTGGGGCTTTTTGAGGAAGAAATATGATGCCTGTATATTTAGATATGCAGGCATTTTAATGGGGGTATTTCTATGAAATACAAAAAAATCATTTATTTGATGGTGGTTGTTCTCAGTTTGATTGCGACGGGATACGAGTTTTTGATCAAACTTGAAAACGTTGCAATTGAACCAATTCGTTTTTTTGAGATCATCAACAAATCTGGATTGGGTTTGATTATTCTCGCACTCATCATACTAAAGATTGCATTTGACATCTCATTTGTTTTTGAGATGATATTGCTCACGGTCAGCATTGGTGGAATTACTGCATTGAATCTGATGGGATCACAATTTGTCGAACCTATCAATGGCATGTTGATTCAAACTATTTTTCCAATTTTAGGCGTAATGTTCATCATCGAATATATTAAGGATTTACTCCTCAGTGACAAGGTTTTCACTTCCCAGGGAATAATGGTCAAAGGACTGCTTTGTGCGGTAATTCTATTTGTAATCGTTCAAATTGGAAGTGTCTATAATGTTGTTTCCGGATACCAGGCTGGATTGGGAGCTGAGAATGCGACTTCTGTGATTGTCCTGTTTTTCATGGCAATGATTTATATCATCAAGATGGGATATAAAAGGGATATTCGTGAACTGGTGGAGCACAGTTATTTTATCGAGGACTTGAAGCGTTTATTGAAGGACACCTTGAAAGTATATGAATTGATTTTGGTAGTATTTTATATAGGAGCATTATTTCTGTATTTCAATGACTTGTTACATTTTCGATTCGCATTTGCGCTCATGATAGGAGGTATGTTTTTCGCAGCCAGAGGTTATAGGCAGTGGATGTTTCCCTTTACCTTGGTGGGCACATTGAGTTTTATGATCTATATCAACGGTTTTATCGCTCAGAAAATCGATGTCTTGGATTTGCTTGGCACATCATCTTTGGATTATGCAAAAGGAACGGCTTATGGCATTATTTTGGTTTTGGTTTTTGTATGGGTCAGCCGAATTGTCATTGCCACATCGAATCGCAATATTGAATCATGATCGGGAGGCTACATGGAAATCAACAAAAGGAACAACACAGTCAAGATATTTGGTGTCAAATTTGACAAATTATCCTCTGAAGGTGCTTATAATAAGTTTTTGACTTTCATGTCAAGTGACAAAGACCGCACTCATATGATTTTCACACCCAATTCTGAAATTGTCATGAAGGCTCAGGAAGATTCTGAATTTATGAACATACTTGGAGAAGGCGATCTGGTGATACCAGATGGAATAGGTGTGATCATGGCTTCAAAGGTCCACCATTTGGGTCTTGACGAACGCGTTCCAGGAATCGAAATGATGACACGTATATTGGAGTATTGCAATTTGTCGGGCAAATCAATATATCTTTTCGGTGGAAAACCAGGAGTGTCTGAGAAAGCGGCAACCAATATACAGTCCAAATATCCGAATCTTTTAGTGAAGGGCCATAGAGATGGATATTTTGAGGAGAAGGATTCTCCTAAAATTTTGGATGTGATCAACGGAGTGAAACCCGATGTTCTTTTTGTAGCCTTAGGTGCACCAAGACAGGAGAAGTGGATTTATAAGAATCGCAAACTTCTTCATACAAAAGTTGCAATGGGGGTTGGCGGGTCGTTGGATGTATTCGCGGGAACTGCCAAGCGAGCACCAAAATTTTTTCAAAAAATGGGTATTGAGTGGTTATATAGATTGCTATTACAACCCTCAAGAATCGGAAGAATGATGGTTTTGCCACAATTTCTAATCAAGGTATTTTTGGCAGGACCAACTGAAAAATTATAAAAACAGGAGGCTATCATGTCGGATCATATGTCAATGGGAGATTGGCTCGAGAAATTTGATACAACTGAAAGATTATCAAAAGGAGATGTTGTGGAAGGTACTGTTATTTCATCCAATGCTGATGAAGTGATGGTGAACATCAATTTCATGGCAGATGGTGTAGTGCCCAAAAATGAGTTGCCGGATGAAAACCCACTAAATTATACACCGGGACAAAAGGTTTCGGTTTATGTCATCAAAGTGGATGATGGAGATGGAAATGTGCTGTTATCACTAAACAGGGCAGAAGCTTTATTGGTTTGGGATCTACTCGGAGAAATGCATGAGAATCAAATAAAATTTGAGCTTAGGATCAAGGAAGCTGTAAAAGGTGGCGTTGTTGGTGTTTATAAAACCGCTAGGGTCTTTATACCGGCATCTCAGTTGTCATTGAATTTCGTAGAGAATTTGGATACTTATGTGGGAACCAAATTGCAGGTGCAATTGATTGATTTCCAATTGGATACAAAGAAAGCGGTTGCATCCCATAAAGTGATTTTAAAACGTGAAGCAGAGTCAAATCGAGCTGACAGGCTTTCTAGAATCTCAATTGGCGATACTCTTAGTGGTACAGTTGTACGTTTGGCAGATTATGGTGCTTTTGTGAATTTGGGAGGAGTTGACGGTTTGATTCATGTCTCTCAGATGTCATGGAAACGTGTAAATCATCCTTCTGAGGTGCTTAAGGAAGGCGATGTAGTTGATGTCATCGTCATGAATATAGATCGTGAAAAAGAGCAAATCAGTTTAAAACTTGCGGATGTTCAAGATAATCCGTGGGAGAACATTTATATGACCCATCATATCAATGACATCGTCACAGGCAAAGTAACAAGATTGACTCAATTTGGTGCATTTGTGGAACTTACTGAAGGCATAGAAGGTCTGATTCATATTTCAGAGCTGTCGGATCAACATGTGGCTCAGGCATCAGAAATTGTCAAAGTAGGCGATGCAGTTGAAGTCATGATACTCGATATCGATGCAGAGCAGCATAGAATGGCATTAAGCCTCAAAGCTGTTGATAAACTAGATGAAGAGGATTACCTTGAAATGACAAAGGAAGAGCCCGACCAAACCACCACACTTAGTGACTTTTTCGGAGATCAACTCAAAAATTTGAAATTAAAATAAACGCTTTAGATTGTGGCTTTTAACCACAATCTTTTTTTTTGTTGTTATGGCTTTAAAATGGGGTAAAAACCAAATAACAGAAATGTTATAACAGAATAGGTAATGATTGAACGGGAGGCCCTATGGATATTTTAAAACTTAAACCGGAGCAATTGTACAACAAATGTGATGAATCACAATTTGATTTTGCAACAACTGAAGAATTGGTACCCATCAGAGGAATCATAGGACAGGAAAGGGCAAAAAAAGCACTTGAATTCGGTCTCAATGTCACTAAGAAGGGCTATAACATCTATGTGTCAGGACCTTGGGGAACAGGCAGAAACAGTTTTGTGAACATGCTCGCTGAAGAACAGGCGATCAAAAGGACAGCACCAAGTGATTGGGTCTACGTCAACAATTTCAAAGATCCGTATCACCCGATAGCCATTAAAATCGAGAATGGGCAAGCTAAAAATTTCATTAATAGAGTCAATCGAGCCATTCGATTCCTCAGAAGGGGCATCATAGAAATATTTTCGAGCAGGGATTATGAAAATGCGAGACAAAAATTAGTCGAGGAATACAATATCAAGTCCAACAACATCGTCGAGAACCTGAATATACTCGGTGAAAAATATGGTTTTGTGTTTTCACTTACAGAAAAGGGCATAGTCAGTATTCCTCTTAAAGATGGGAACCCCATGAGTGAGGAGGCATACAATTCAATCACTCAAAAAGAGTATGAGACATTACTTGAAAGCTCACAAAAACTCAGTTTGGAGACCATAGACCTATTCAATAAGCTGAGAATTGAGGAAGAAAATCTAAGACTCAGGCTTAAAAGCTTGGATGAGCAGATGGGTAGACATTTGGTCAAATTTCATCTGGACAGCATTAAAGAAAAGCATAAAGAAAATGATGAAATCAAGCGATACATCGAACTGCTGGAAGATGACATCGTTGAAAATCTGGAACATTTCAAGGAAAAGGATACCGAAGTTGAAGAGAATAACCCACTGGCCATTTTGGCGATGACACAGGAAAATAACGAATCTTTTTTTGAACGTTATAGAATCAATCTGTTTGTGGACAATAGCGAAGCCAAAAGAGCACCAGTTGTTTTCGAATCCAACCCAACGTATTATAATCTGGCGGGCAGCATAGAATATGTCAATGAAATGGGTGTAATGAAAACAGACTTCACAATGATCAAACCCGGTGCGCTTCATCGGGCAAATGGTGGTTACCTCATTTTGCTGGCAAAAGATATACTAACCAATGCATTTGCATGGAAGAGTCTTAAGAGAAGTCTGCTGGATGAATCGGTTTCAATAGATTCTCGTGCTGCATTTTCAGGTGCTTTGGTGTCACAAACCATCAAACCTGGACCTATTCCAATCGACGTGAAAGTCATCATCATTGGAGATTATTACACTTATTTGATCTTAAATGAATATGACGAGGAGTTTCAAAAATTGTTCAAGGTAATGGCTGATTTCGATGTGGATATGGATAGAAACAATGAAAGTATTCAGAAGTTCGCAAGATTCGTCACCACCAAATGTCAAACAGAGAATCTCAACCATTTTACACCAGGTGCTGTAGCACTCTTAGTCGAACATGCGACCAGATTGGCAGATCATCAGGGTAAGCTGACCGCTCATCTCAAGACGCTAGGTGATCTGATCATCGAGTCGGATGCGTGGGCAAATTACTATAAAGAGAACACAGTCGGACGGGAACATGTGAAAAAGGCTCTTGAAGAAAAATGGCTCAGGGCAAATAAATACGAAAAAAATATGCTCGAAATGTTTGATGAAGGTATATACCTGATTGATGTCAGTGGATTCAAAATTGGTGAAATCAATGGACTGGCAGTTGTTGGAGTTGGACAATACAGTTTTGGTAAGCCATCCAAAATCACGGTATCCACTTATCAAGGTAGACAAGGAATCATCAATATTGAACGTGAAGCGCGTACTAGTGGAAAAATCCATGACAAGGGTGTTATGATATTAACGGGATTTTTAGGTCGAATGTTTGCTCAGGACAAACCGCTTGCTTTAACAGCAAGTATCGTATTTGAGCAGCTTTATTCTGGAATCGATGGTGATAGCGCATCCAGCACGGAACTTTACGCATTGTTGTCGGATTTGTCTGGAGTACCGATCAATCAATCTTTTGCAGTTACAGGCTCTGTCAATCAAAGAGGCTATATTCAACCCATTGGTGGTGTGAACGAAAAAATAGAAGGATATTACAAAGTTTGTAAACATAAAGGATTCAATGGTGATCAAGGTGTGATCATTCCAATTCAAAACATTAAAAACCTTATGCTTGACGATGAGATTGTTCAGGCTGTCAAGAACGGGCAATTTCACATTTGGGCAATTTCACATGTTGATGAGGGCATAGAAATCCTGACAGACCGAAAACCAGGTAAACGCCTGAAATCTGGTGAATTTGAAGAAGGCACCATTTATGCGCTGGTGGATCGACGTCTAAAAGTTTTGGCAAAAGAATCTAAAGCTTCAGCAAAATCTACAAGTAAGAGCACCAATAACAAAGAACAATAAATAAAAAAGAGAAGTTGAGACTCAGTTGAATCTCTCCTTCTCTTTTTTCGTAGGGGTTAAGATTTAGAAAGTCTTGACACCGGTTTCAGTGACGAGATGAGTGATGCGTCTGTCGAACGATTCAATTGGAAGCTCATCTACACATTGCAAGTCGAATGCAAGTGCGATTTTGGGAATCTCGCTTTTGATTTCCACAAACAATTGATCATAAAAGCCTCCACCATACCCCAATCGATAACCATGTGGATCGAAAGCCACACCTGGAGTGATGAAGAGGTCGATACTATTTGGAGCGACAGCTTCATGGACCAGTGGGTTAGGCTCCATTATCCCATAATTGCTTCGAACCAATTCATTCAAGTCTTCAATCTTATAAAAAGTCATGGAACGTTTACTCATATCGATGAGTGGCAAATAAAGTGATTTTCCTTTAGTGAGAATCCATCTGTTGATGGCATTTGTTGAAACTTCATTTCTGAAGTCGACGAAAGAAGCAATATTATTCACTTGGTTTACAACATCCAGTTGGAGCAGAGCATTTTCAATGCTTTCGCTTTTTGATTTCCACTCAGATTCGCTTAGAAGTATTCGCCTCTCGAGCACATCTTTACGAAGCTTTTTCTTTATGTTCATCATGGGACCTCCTGTAATATTTATTTAATAATTATACTATTAAAAATGCTTAAAAGTACAGGTATAATAAGTATTAGGGTTTACGGTTTACTGTGAATTGTTTATAATGAATAATAACTCAACTTTGGATTAGGAGAGAACTATGATTGAATTTAGCAACGTCTCTAAAAGATATGACAACGGTGTAATGGCGCTAAACAACGTCAATGTTAGAATAGACAAGGGTGAATTTGTTTTTTTGGTGGGACCTAGCGGTGCCGGCAAATCAACATTTGTCAAAGCAATATTAAAAGAAGTCAATGTGACCACCGGGAAAGTTACCGTGGATGATATGCTGATCAACAAGATGCATCGTAGAAAGGTGCCGTTTTTGAGGCGTAAAGTCGGTGTCGTTTTCCAGGATTTCAGATTGTTACCCAATAAGACCGTTTATGAAAACATAGCCTTTGCCATGGAAATACTTGGTACACCACAACGAAACATCAGAAAACAAGTGCCGATGATATTGGCTTTGGTAGGCTTGTCCGGAAAGGGAAATTTCTATCCGAATCAACTGTCAGGCGGTGAGCAACAAAGAGTTTCCATTGCAAGATCCATGATCAACAATCCACCTATCTTGATTGCCGATGAACCTACAGGCAACCTTGATCCGGATACGTCATGGGAAATTATGAAAGTTCTGAGAACCATCAATCGTAGAGGTACCACAATTCTTATGGCGACTCACGACCGAGAAATTGTTGACATTATGAAGAAAAGGGTAATCGCACTGGAAAACGGTGAGGTTGTCAGAGATGACAAAGTGGGAGTGTACGGCTATGACGATTAAACCAATATTTACTTTGAAGGAAGCAGTGAAAAGTCTTTGGCGCAACAGGCTAATGAGTATTGCTTCTGTAACTTCAGTTGCTGCGACGTTGATCATTTTGGGGATTATTTTCGCCATTATAATTAATATCAACTCCATAGCTCAATCTGCGAAAGATCAATTTGACTCGATTCAGGCTTATATGGATGAAACTGCCACTCCCGAAGATATTCAGGGGCTGAAGGACACTATAGAACAATTTGAAGGTGTTGATAGTGTCATTTATGAAAGTAAGAGTGATGCCCTTCTTAATATGAAAGCCTCATGGGAAGACAACGCATATCTGCTTGAAGGGTTGGAAGAAAATCCTCTTCCGAGTTCATTGGTCGTCTATTTGAAGGATATTTTCTATTCTGAAAGTGTCCTCAAACAAATGCAGGATCTTGGGGGTATAGAAGAAATCAAATCCTATCAGGATATCGTTGAAAAATTGTTGGCTGCTACAGAAGTGATCAGAAAAACAGGGATGATTGTCATCTTTGTATTGATTGGCATTTCAACATTCATCATTAATAACACCATAAAACTTGCAGTCAACGCAAGACAACGTGAAATCAATATCATGAAGTATGTCGGTGCGACGAACTGGTTCATCAGATGGCCTTTCTTGACAGAAGGCACCCTATTGGGTTTGATGGGCGCTGGGATAGCAGCAGGTATGATCAAGATAGGCTATGAATATATTTATGAGGTGCTCGGTTCTGATTTTTATGCCATCATCTCAGTATATGTCATCAGACCGGATGCGCTCATGAGTGATATTGTCTTTTTGTTTGTGATCATTGGCGCGGGTATCGGTGCACTGGGTAGTATTTGGTCCATGCGTAAGTACCTGAATGTTTAGAAGGGAGTGATGAATATGAGACGGATCCGTGTCGGATTGATCCTTCTTTTGATTTTCACCATCACTTTTACAGGTATTGTTTCTGCGAATGATGAAATCAAAAGAAGAGAACGTGAACTCGAAGAACTTAGACTCCAAATGGAAGAACTTGATGCTTCGATTGATAACAATCAAAGTCTTCAATCGGAAACAAATCAAAAGATTAGAAATGTCACTGCTGAAGTCAAAACTCTCGAAAAAGAGATCACAGATTTGGATGGAGAGATTAAGGCTACAGAAAATGCAATCATAGTAAAAACTGAAGAATTGGCTGCCGCTGAAATTAAAATCGGCGAGAAGAATGAACTTTTAAATCAAAGACTCAGGGTCATGTACAAAACAGGATCCGTAGGTTACCTGGAGGTTCTTTTCGGAGCTGAGGATTTCACAGACCTTTTGTCTCGAATCGATATGATCCAGAAAATTCTAGTACACGACCAAAATCTGATCCAATCCCTTAAAGAACAAAGGGATATCATCGAACAAAAAAAAGTGGAACTGGAAACCATTAAAGATGATTTGTTGGCACTTTTTAAGAGTAAAATAGCAAAGCAAAACGAACTTAATGTGGCTCTCAACAGTCTTGTAGCTTACAAAAAAGATTTGATCAATGACGAAGTCGCATTGGTTGAGATGGAAGATGCATTGCTTGATGAAGCCAACAAATTGACAGAAATCATCAAAAATCTCGAATTGGCAGCGACGTATGTTGGTGGTGAAATGATGTGGCCTGTACCTGGTCAATACAAAATTACATCACCATTTGGAAATCGCTTGCACCCGATTTCCAAGCAGTATAAGATGCACACTGGAATCGATATCAGTGGTCCGAAAGGAACACCTGTCGTTGCGGCGCAGACAGGCACAGTAGTCTATGCCAACTGGTTCGGAAGTTATGGTAAAGCGATCATCGTTGATCATGGTGGTGGAATTACGACACTTTACGCACACAATGACTCCATCAATGTATCTGTTGGATCAGTGGTAAAAAAAGGGGACAACATTGCATTATTGGGAAGTACCGGTTATTCAACCGGACCACATTTGCATTTTGAGGTACGAATTAACGGGGAATATGTTGAGCCATTAACTTATGTAAAAGGAAATTGAGGTGTATAAATTGAAAAAATCGTTTGTGATCGTACTAAGTATATTCCTTGTACTCATAACTGCAACTGCAACATTCTTTGTGACATCATTCATTCAGATCAACGTTGGTGACAAGTTGGTCATCAGTCAGGAAGATATGAATGATTATAGAGATTTCTATGAAAAATACGGTGAAGTTGAAGATCTGAAAGATTATATATTAGAAAACTATTATCTTGATATCGAAGATGAAGTTTTAATAGAAGGTATGAAAAAAGGTCTGTTTGAAATACTGGATGATCCATACTCGGTCTATATGAATTCAGGTGAGTTCAAGAGTTATATGGAATCATCCACAGGTGAATATCCAGGGATTGGTATTTATCTGACTCCAAATGACAACAATGAGATAGAAATTGTATCTCCTATAGAAGACACTCCAGCGGACAAGGTCGGTTTGGTCGCAAAAGATATCATAACCGCTGTGAATGGTGATCCATTCAATGCGGAGACTATGGATGAGGCCATTAAAATCATCAAAGGAGAACCTGGAACTCCAGTGACCCTTACCATTTTCAGACCTTCAAAAGATTCCATTTTTGACGTCGAGATTGTACGTGCATGGATTGACATCAAGGTTGTAAAATCAAGAATGCTTGATGACCAGATGGGCTATTTGAGACTTTCGATGTTTGACGAGAACTCTGCTAAAGAATTTGATCAACATACGAAAGATCTGATCAAGTCCGGTGCGAAAGGTATCGTTCTCGACTTAAGGCAGAATCCAGGTGGCTATTTGAGTCAATGTGTCGAAATTGCTGATTATATGCTCGGGAAAGAATTGATTGTCTATACTGAAGGTAGAAATGGTGACAACGAGGAATTTTTCTCAGATTCTAGCAAATACGATGTAAAGTGGGTTGTTCTGACTGATGGTGGTTCAGCAAGTGCTTCTGAGATTCTCACTGGAGCGCTCAAAGATCATGAAGCTGCTACAATCGTCGGCACAACAACTTTTGGAAAAGGTGTTGTACAAATCGTCAAGCCATATGATTTAAGCACCGGTTTCAAATTGACGACATCACAATATTTCACTCCTGATGGAATGAACATTCATGGGATTGGTATTGAACCGGATATAATCATTGAAATGGATGAATCGTACTATGAATTAGAATCTCCAACAGATGAAGATGACAATCAACTACAAAAGGCGATCGATGTCTTGGGTGAAAAATTAAACTGATACTTTTGATCAAGGGGTGACTATGAATACTCAAAAAATCAAAACAGAAGTGGACACTATCAAAGAAATCGTTGATGGATTGGTTAAAACGGAAATTTATAAAGGTGAGATTCAAACATCGGTAAAAGACAGCAAGAAAATGGGGTTGGCCATAATACTTTGCATAGTGGTCATTCTAATTGGATTAATTGCTTATTTGACTTGGTGGGGGGTACAATAAGAAAGTACGAAAACGGGGGCATTATGTATGAATCATACATATGCCCTTTTTTCTGCATTGACTATGAAAATGGAAACCGATATAATGAAAATACGAACAAACGTTTGGAGGAGAGAAAATGGATCGATTCAAAGTAGTATCCAAATATAAGCCTACAGGGGACCAACCTCTTGCCATAGAACAAATTGCTGACAATATCATGCATGATAAAAAACACAACATTCTTCTTGGAGTCACCGGCTCTGGAAAAACGTTTACAGTGGCAAATATCATCGAGAAAGTTCAAAAGCCGACTTTGGTCATAGCACACAATAAAATTTTGGCAGCTCAATTGGCTTCTGAATTCAAGGAATATTTCCCGGACAACGCGGTGGAATTTTTTGTCAGTTACTATGACTATTACCAACCGGAAGCTTATGTGGCCAGGTCGGATACATATATTGAAAAAGACGCTTCAATTAATGAAGAGATCGATAAGCTCAGACACTCTGCGACATCCTCCTTGTTTGAAAGGAAAGATGTCATTATAGTGGCTTCTGTATCATGTATCTATGGACTTGGTGACCCGATTGATTACTCCAGCATGACACTCACTGTGAGACCCGGAGTACAAAAATCGAGAGATGAGATCTTGCGTAGACTCATTGACATTCAATATATGAGAAATGACATCAATTTTACCAGAAACACATTCAGAGTCAGGGGAGATGTCATTGAGGTCATGCCGGCATATGAGTTTGAACGCGCATATCGTATAGAACTTTTCGGTGATGAAGTGGATCGAATAGCGGAAGTCAACGCACTTACCGGTGAAATTTTGGGTTATAGAACCCATTTGACAATTTATCCCGCTTCACATTATGTGACTCCAAAAGATAAACTTGAAGCGGCCATTGAAGTCATTGAAGAGGAAATGGAACATCAAGTTAAATACTTCAAAGACAACAACAAGCTGATTGAAGCACAACGTATAGAGCAAAGAACCAAATACGATCTCGAAATGCTAAGAGAGATGGGATTTTGCCAAGGCATAGAGAACTATGCTAGAGTTTTATCTGGACGTCCTGCAGGAAGCAGGCCATATACTTTGCTGGACTATTTCCCCGATGATTTTTTGATTGTCGTGGATGAGTCTCATGTCAGCATACCTCAGATCAGAGCCATGTTCGGTGGTGACAGGACCAGAAAGCAATCTTTAGTGGATTACGGGTTTCGTTTACCATCAGCTATGGATAACAGACCACTCAACTTCGAAGAATTTGAGTCACTTGCACATCAGCTCTTGTATGTGAGTGCGACACCCGGTCCTTATGAGTATGAAAAAAGTGGTGAAATCATAGAACAGATCATAAGACCTACTGGATTGGTGGATCCTGAAATTGAAGTGCGTCCCATCAAAAATCAGATTGACGATCTTTACAGTGAAATCATGAAGAGGGTAGAGATTAATGAGCGTGTTCTCGTGACCACTTTGACTAAAAAAATGGCCGAAGACTTGACTGATTATTTTAAGAAATTGGATGTGAAAGTCAGATATATGCATTCGGAAATCAAGACCATGGAACGTATGACCATCATCAGAGATTTTAGAAAAGGAGTTTTTGATGTTTTAGTGGGCATCAACCTTTTGCGTGAAGGACTGGACTTACCTGAGGTATCTTTGGTCGCTATACTGGATGCCGATAAAGAGGGTTTTTTAAGATCTGAAACATCGCTTGTACAAACCATTGGACGTGCAGCCAGAAATATCAATGGAAAGGTCATCATGTATGCCAACAGGATCACAAAATCCATGAAGTTTGCAATTGATGAAACCACTAGAAGAAGGTCGATCCAAGAAGCATACAACATCGAACACAATATAACCCCTCAAGGGATTATCAAAGCGATTCGAGAAGTGATTGAAGCGACCAAAGTTGCAGATGACGATGCGATTTATGAAGTGGATCGCATCAAAAAAATGACGAAAAAAGAACGTAGAGAATATGTTGAGAGTCTTGAATTTGAGATGTACGAGGCATCCAAGCATCTTCAGTTCGAGCGAGCTGCTGAACTCAGAGATATGATAGTAGAAATTAAAACGATAAAATGATTCGAGGAAAAGATAATGAGTAGAGATCAAATATTTGTAAAAGGTGCCAAAGAGCACAACCTGAAAAACATCGACGTGACCATTCCAAGGGACAAACTCGTCGTAATCACGGGTCTAAGTGGATCCGGCAAATCCTCACTTGCGTTTGATACGATTTACGCCGAAGGTCAAAGGAGATATGTCGAGAGTCTGTCCTCTTATGCAAGGCAGTTTTTGGGACAGATGGAGAAACCTGATATTGAGTATATTGAGGGGTTATCACCGGCCATATCCATTGATCAAAAGACGACCAGTAAAAATCCACGTTCCACGGTTGGAACTGTAACAGAAATATATGACTATCTTAGACTTTTATATGCAAGAGCTGGAACACCCCATTGTCCAGTATGTGGTATTGAAATCGCACCCCAAACCATTGATCAGATAGTGGATCAGATCATGAAACTTGATGAAGGAACGCGAATTCAAGTTCTTGCTCCAATAGTCACCGGGAAAAAGGGACAACATCAAAAAATCCTTGATAATCTAAAAAAAGAAGGCTTTGTCAGAGCAAGAGTTAACGGGGAGACAATTGATCTCTCAGAAGAGCTTGTACTTGATAAAAACAAAAAACATACAATTGAAGCGGTCATAGACAGACTTGTAATCAAAGACAGCATACAACAAAGACTTACCGATTCACTGGAAACTGTTCTCCGATTGGCGGAAGGACTGATCATAATCAATGTAATTGACGGTGAAGATCTCGTATTCAACACCCAGTTTTCGTGTCCTATACACGGTCAAGGCATCTCGGAAATGGAACCGAGAATGTTTTCATTCAATGCCCCTTATGGTGCATGCCCTGATTGCAATGGACTCGGTTTCACCAAAAAGGTGGACCCGGAACTTCTTGTGCCTGATGTCAAACTTTCCATCGCTGAAGGTGCTCTTTTGCCGATTGCCAATAGTGCTGAGGGTACCTTCTATGTCAACATGATCAACGCCTTGCTTGAAGAGGCGGGAGTAACCCAAGACGTGCCTTTCAGAGAATTGCCTAAAAATTTGAAGCATGAAATCTTCTATGGTACCGGCGATCGTAAGATCACATTCAATTATGACAGCAAATATGTCGGGTATGCGGAATTCAATCGAGCCTTTGAAGGTTTGGTTGTCAATTATGAGAGACGATATGCCGCAACCAATTCAGAATACATGAGAGCAAAAATTGATGAGTTCATGAGCATGATTGAATGCAGCACTTGTCATGGAAAAAGGCTCAAAGATGAGGTCTTGGCTGTTACAGTGGGTGGAAGTAACATCTGGGAAGTAACTGGCTTGTCTGTAAAAGACGCTATCGAGTACTTTGGTGGGCTGGAAATGAATGTCACTCAAACACATATTGCTGAACAAATATTGAAGGAAATCAACGCAAGACTTAATTTTCTTAAAAACGTCGGACTCGAATACCTGACTCTATCAAGAGCCGCAGGTACTCTATCTGGAGGTGAGTCACAGAGAATCAGACTTGCGACACAAATCGGATCCGGTTTGGTGGGTGTGCTTTATATTTTGGATGAACCAAGTATAGGCCTGCATCAAAAGGACAATCAGAAGTTGTTGAAGACATTACGTAATCTGACAGATTTGGGCAATACACTTTTAATTGTGGAGCACGATGAGGAAACCATCATGGAAGCCGACTATATATTGGACCTTGGACCTGGAGCAGGAGAACACGGAGGCTATATCATAGCTGAAGGAACGATCGATGATATCCTGGCTTCAGAGGCATCGATAACAGGGCAGTACTTGTCAGGTCGAAAAAAAGTGGAAGTGCCTAAATCGCGAAGGATTTCAAACGGCAACACAATTTCGATAATTGGTGCAACCGAAAATAATCTAAAGAATATCAATGTAGACATTCCACTTGGCGTCCTTTGTGCGATAACAGGAGTCTCTGGGTCAGGAAAGAGTACGCTTATAAATGAGATATTATACAAATCATGTGCCATCAAGATCAACCATAGCAGGATGAAATCCGGTAAACATGAAGATATCATAGGACTTGAACACATCGACAAAGTTATAGAGATTGACCAATCTCCAATCGGAAGAACACCCAGGTCCAATCCAGCCACGTATACTGGAGTTTTTGACTATATCAGGGATTTGTTCGCTCAGACCCCCGAAGCAAAAATCAGAGGATACCAAAAGGGGAGATTCAGTTTCAACGTCAACGGTGGACGATGCGAACACTGTAAAGGTGATGGAATCATTAAAATTGAAATGCATTTCTTACCTGATGTTTATGTACAATGTGATGTGTGTAAAGGAAAAAGATATAACCGTGAAACCCTGGAAGTCAAATATAAAAACAAATCCATCTCAGAAGTGCTTGATATGACTGTTGAAGAAGCGCTAGAGTTTTTCACCAACATACCACGAATCAAACGCAAACTGAAAACTCTACACGACGTCGGTCTGGATTATATAAGGCTAGGGCAACCATCTACTCAACTATCAGGCGGCGAAGCCCAAAGGATCAAACTCGCGACTGAACTCAGTAAAATGAGTACAGGAAAGACTTTATACATCCTTGATGAACCAACAACAGGTCTTCACACAGCGGATGTCCATAATCTGATAGAGGTGCTTCAAAAATTAGTGGATGCAGGAAATACCATGGTTGTGATCGAACATAATCTAGATGTCATTAAATCCGCGGACCATATCATTGATTTAGGTCCAGATGGTGGAGATAAAGGCGGCACTGTAATCGCTACAGGAACACCCGAAGATGTTTCAAAGGTCAAGAAATCCTACACAGGTGCTTATTTGAAAAAAATGCTTAAGAAGTAATGAGGTAAAAAAATGCCCAGTGACACTTTTCAAGTCAAGGAAAACATCAAAGAACAATTAAAAACCGTGCCTCAACTTCCAGGTGTCTATATAATGAAGGATGCTTCTGGCGAGATCATATATGTAGGGAAGTCAAAATTTCTGAAAAACAGATTAAGTTCCTATTTCAGGGGGTTCAGTAAGCATCTTCCCAAAACGCAGACTATGGTTGTGAATATTGCTTCGTTCGAATATATTCTTACCGATAGTGAAATGGAAGCTTTAATTTTGGAAGCCAACTTGATCAAGAAACATTTGCCGAGATTTAATATCCTTCTCAAGGATGATAAAAACTATCCATATATTGTCATCACACTTGGAGAGGATTTTCCACGGGTATTCATGACGAGGAACTATCAAAAGGGGGCTTACAAATACTTTGGCCCTTATACAAGCACTGAACAGGTGCGCATCACTCTTGAAGTGATTCAGACCATTTTTCCGATTCGGGAATGCAACCGAAAGATCACAGAAAAAATCGATCGCCCTTGCTTGAATTATTTTATCGGTAGATGTGCCGGTATTTGCAATCATATGATCACCAAAGAGGCATACGGAGAATACATTCAAGCGATCATCCGTTTTCTTAATGGTGACAAAGATTGGCTGCTCAAGGAATTGCATGAAAAAATGGCGGGTGCCGCCATTGATTTGAAATATGAGGATGCCGCGAATTATCGGGATCAAATCATGGCACTGAAAGCATTGAGTGAAAAACAAAAGGCACTTCAGACCAACGATAAGAATCAGGATTACATCTCGCATTACAGTTTTGAGGAGAAAACATGTGTTATGTTGTTTCAGGTCAGAAACGGCAAGATAGAGGGGCGTGAATCCTTTAATGTTGCCAATGCTGATTATGTTCCTGCGTCTGAATTGTTAAGTTCATTTATTGCACAGTACTATTCTGGCTCAAGTGACATTCCTAAGGAAATCTATATATCCGATGAAATTGATGGAATGGAACTCTACAGCACTTGGCTCAGTAAGCTGAGTAGTCATAAAGTCAGCATCTCCGTACCCGTAAAAGGGGAGAAAAAGAAGACTATTGAATTGGTTGAAAAAAACGCTAAAGAATATATTATGAAATTTCAAACCCGAATCGAAAAAGAGCTCTCGTTTAGAAACAAAGCTGAGAGTGAAATACGAAATATGTTGGAACTTCCCGATAATATTCCTTTGAAACGACTTGAGGCATATGATATCTCCAATACTTCCGGTGTATACTCAGTGGGAAGCATGGTTGTTTATGACAACGGCGTAAAAAAACGAAGCGACTATAGACGGTATAGGGTAAAGACCATAGAAGGCCCTAATGATTATGGTTCCATGCAAGAAATTTTGTACAGACGATTCAAAAGGGGACTTGAAGAACAAAAAATCGCTGATGAGACTGGTAAATCATTCTCGATATTTCCTGATTTGATTTTGATTGACGGTGGGAAAGGCCATGTGAATGCTGTTATTGACATACTGAATGCACTTGAAATCCATATTCCTGTAGCAGGTATGGTGAAAGATGATTATCACAAGACCGATGATCTTTTTTTCAATGGATCACTCACCAATCTCAAAGACAACAACAGTGCCTTCAGATTGGTCAGTGAGATCCAGGATGAAGTGCATAGATTTGCAATTGAGTACCATAAATCAATAAGATCCAAAGAAATGGTTCATTCAATTTTGGATGAAATAGAAGGTATCGGTGAGAAAAGACGAATTGCACTCATGAAACATTTTAAATCAATCGATTCCATACAAAATGCAAGCGTGGAAGAATTGCTGAAAGTCCCTGGACTCAACAGAAAAGTGGCAGAAAAAATTCAAGAATTCTTTAAATAAAGACGGTGAGAACTGTCTTTTTTTTTTAACTGAATATTACAAAAATTTATAAAATAGAAAAGATTGTTAAAGACTATACAAACAAAATTGTCTATGTTATAATCGTATTCGATGAGTTAATTTATTAACAAATAAGTTATGACCTAGTAAATAACTAGGAATTGAACAAAGCTTGGCGAGCTTTATCATTAACTTAAGGATGTATAAAGGAGGAACAATTAATGACCAAGAATTATCTAACTGAAGAGAATTTTGCGAAACTTCATGAAGTCATTGAATCACACAAAGACATGCAAGGTCCTTTGATGCCTATTCTTCATGAAGCACAGCATATTTTCGGAGCGATTCCACTCGAAGTACAAAAAACAATATCTGAAAAAATGAACGTACCATTGGCTGAGATTTATGGAGTAGTTACTTTTTACTCACAGTTTACCCTTGAGCCTAAAGGTGAATATTTGATCAGTATTTGTCTTGGAACGGCATGCTATGTAAGAGGTGCGCAACAACTTATAGACAAAGTCGTTGAAATGACTGGCGTAGGTGTTGGTAAAACTTCTTTGGATGGCAAATATTCAATTGAAGCGACTCGTTGTATCGGTGCTTGCGGACTCGCACCTGTATTGACAGTTAACGAAGATGTTTATGGCAGACTTGTTGTTGCGGATATTCCTGGAATTATCCAAAAGTATAACGGTTAGATATTAGGAGGCATTAAATGAAATCATTAGCTGAACTTTCAAAATTAAGAGATGAAGCGATTAAAAAAGTTGATATCAGAAAAGAACGTGTCGGTACAAGAATCGTAGTCGGCATGGCAACTTGCGGAATAGCTGCTGGTGCAAGACCAGTCTTGACTGCTCTTATGGATGAAGCCCAAAAAAGAGGTCTTGGTGATGTTACAATAACTCAAACCGGATGCATCGGCGTATGTAGATTGGAACCGTTGATCGAAGTATACAAAGAAGGCGAAGAAAAAGTGACTTATGTTGAGTTGACTGAAGAGAAAGCAAGAAGAATCATTGCTGAGCACATAGTTAACGGAAGCATAGTCAAAGAATTTACAATCGGTGCAGTCGAATAGTCGTTGAAACTTATTAGGAGGTAATCAAATGGATTTTTATAGAGCGCATGTGCTTGTTTGTGGCGGTACAGGCTGTGTTTCTTCAGGATCGTTGACCATAGAAGAAATGTTCAATCAAGCATTGAAAGAAAGAAGCCTGGACAAAGAAGTCAAGGTTGTAAGAACAGGTTGTTTCGGACTTTGTGAAGCTGGTCCGATTTGTATCGTATATCCAGAAGGCTCTTTTTATTCAAGAGTTGAACAAAAAGATGTCGAGAGAATTGTTGACGAACATTTGTTAAAAGGTAGAATCGTCAAAGATTTGTTATTCGTCGATAAAGCAGCTGATGTGACAGAGATTGAAACATCAATCAACAATGTCACTTTCTATAAGAAACAAAAACGCGTCGTGCTACAAAACTGTGGAGTAATCAATCCTGAAGTCATCGAAGAGTATATCGCTTTTGATGGCTATCAAGCACTTGGTAAAGCTCTTACACAAATGAAACCGGAAGATGTCATCAATGAAATCAAAAGGTCCGGTCTCAGAGGTAGAGGCGGCGGTGGTTTCCCTACAGGACTGAAGTGGGAATTCACAAGAAAATCAAAAGGCGACATCAAATATGTTGCTTGTAACGCTGACGAGGGAGATCCAGGAGCATTTATGGACCGTTCGGTTCTTGAGGGGGATCCTCATGCTGTCATCGAAGCTATGGCACTCGCAGCATATGCTATCGGAGCGGAAAAAGGATATGTTTATATCCGTGCAGAGTATCCTATAGCTGTAAAAAGACTTGGAATAGCTATTGCACAAGCTAAAGAAATGGGCCTTTTGGGTGAGAGAATTTTCGATACTGATTTCAATTTTGACATGGAAATTCGACTGGGAGCTGGAGCATTCGTATGTGGAGAAGAAACCGCATTGATCGCTTCCATAGAAGGTGAACGTGGTATGCCTAGACCTAAGCCACCGTTTCCAGCCGAAAAAGGTATCTTTGGAAAACCAACTGTAATCAATAATGTTGAAACGTATGCATCAGTACCACAAATTATTTTAAAAGGTGCTGATTGGTTTACTTCATTTGGTACAGAAAAATCGCCTGGTACAAAGGTGTTTGCTCTAGGTGGTAAAATTAACAATACAGGACTTGTAGAAATTCCGATGGGTACTTCACTTAGAGAAGTTATTTATGATATAGGTGGTGGAATTCCAAACGATAGACAATTCAAAGCTGTTCAAACCGGAGGTCCGTCTGGTGGTTGTTTGACTGTTGATCATCTTGATACACCAATAGATTTTGACACACTTACAGCGCTTGGTTCTATGATGGGATCTGGTGGTATGATTGTAGTCGATGACACCAACTGCATGGTGGACTTCGCAAGATTCTTCCTTGATTTCACGGTGGATGAATCATGTGGAAAATGTGTTCCATGTAGAGAAGGTACTAAAAGAATGCTTGAGATTTTGGAAAGAATCACTTCAGGTACTGGTACCATGGCTGATTTGGATCAATTGGAAGAATTGGCATACACTATTAAAGATTCGTCACTTTGCGGATTGGGTCAAACTGCTCCAAATCCGGTATTATCGACACTTAAATATTTCAAGGATGAGTATCTTGCTCACGTTGTAGATAAAAAATGTCCTGCGGGCATGTGCCAAGACTTATTGTCAATCGTCATTTTGGATGAAGGATGTATCGGATGTACAGCTTGTAAGAGAGTTTGTCCAGTTGATGCAATCAGTGGAGAAGTCAAGCAACAACACGTGATTGACCAGGCTATCTGTATAAAATGTGGCGCTTGTATCCCTAAATGTCCGAAGAAAGTTATTGTTAAACAGTAGTTCAGTAACTTACACAAGATTATAAGAAAGAGGTGTACGAATCGTGAGTAACGTATCTTTATCCATAAACGGTACCCAATATGAAGTACCAAAAGAGTTGACGGTTTTAGACGCTGCTAGAACTGTAGGCATTGATATTCCAACACTTTGTTTCCTTAAAGATATCAATGAAGTAGGCGCTTGCCGAGTTTGTGTGGTCGAGGTTGAAGGTGCAAGAGCACTTCAAGCTTCATGTGTGCTCCCAGTGAGAGAAGGCATGGTCATCAATACAAACAATAATAGAGTAAGAAAAGCAAGAAAGAGTACAGTTGAACTTTTACTTGCAAACCATAATAGAGAATGTACAACATGTGTGAGAAGTAAGAATTGTGAACTTCAAAGCGTTTCTGAAGAACTTGGAATTCGTGAAATTAGATACTCAGGTGCAAAAAGAGAAGGCAGCTATGATGATCATTCTCCATCAATCATTAGAGATTCAAGCAAATGTATCCTTTGTGGACGTTGTGTGAGTGCATGTAAAAATGTTCAAGGGATTGGCATCCTTGATTTCACGAACCGTGGATTTGAAACAACTGTAGGTCCTGCATTTGATATGAGCATGAAAGATGTGCCGTGTATTTACTGTGGACAATGTATGGTAGTTTGTCCTGTTGGTGCCCTATCTGAAAAGCCAAGCACCCAATTCGTATGGGATGCACTTGAAGATAAAACCAAGCATGTCATTGTTCAATCAGCTCCAGCTGTAAGAGCGGCTCTTGGTGAAGAATTTGGATATCCGATTGGCACCAATGTAACTGGAAAACTTGCATCAGCACTAAGAAAATTAGGTTTTGACAAAGTATTTGACACCAACTGGGCAGCGGATGTAACTATCATGGAAGAAGGCACTGAATTACTTGGTCGTATTCAAAATGGTGGTGTATTACCAATGATTACATCTTGTTCACCAGGTTGGGTAAGGTACATTGAATTCCAATATCCAGAATTATTACCACATTTGTCTTCTTGTAAATCACCACAGAACATGTTTGGTGCACTTGCAAAGAGTTACTACGCTGAAAAGCATGGTATCGATCCTAAAGATATCGTGGTCGTATCTGTAATGCCTTGTACTTCCAAAAAGTCTGAAATCGTCAGACCGGAACTTGAAGTCAATGGAACACGTGACGTTGATATTTCCATTACAACCAGAGAACTTGCACTCATGATCAAAGAAGCAAGACTTGAGTTTGATAAGCTTGAAGATGGCACTTTTGATGCGTTCATGGGCGATTACACAGGCGCTGGAGTTATCTTCGGTGCGACTGGTGGTGTTATGGAAGCTGCTCTTAGAACAGTTGCTGATGTTCTCTCAGGTGAAGATCTTGAGAATGTTGAATACGCAGCTGTCAGAGGACTTGAAGGTATCAAGGAAGCTACAGTGAACATTGGCGGACTTGATGTAAAAATTGCTGTTGCTCACAATACGACGAATGCAGGCATTCTACTTGATAAAATCAAATCTGGTGAAGCAGATTACCACTTTATTGAAGTAATGGCTTGTCCAGGAGGTTGTGTCAATGGTGGTGGTCAACCAATTCAACCTGCAAATGTAAGAAATGTCATTGATATTCGTGCTGAAAGAGCAAAAGCACTTTATTCTGAAGATGCGGCTTCAACAGTCAGAAAATCTCATAAAAATCCAGAAATTAAAAGACTTTATGATGAGTATCTTGGCAAACCTAACAGCCACAAAGCTCATGAACTCTTGCATACACATTATGTATCAAGAGAAAAATTTCCATTATAATTAAAAATTTGGAAGCCGTCCTGAATGGGACGGTTTTCTTTTGTTTCAATATGAGCACAAATAGTTTAAAATAAGGATAAGGTCAATTTAGGAGGTCACAAGGAATGTCCAAAACCATCGTAATTTCACTTGAAGGCGGAGAAGGTGCCGGAAAAACATCAGTTATTGAAAAAATCAAGTCTCACTTGGTTTCCAAAGGAATTTCGCACATGATCACTAGAGAACCTGGAGGGGTTCCAATTTCAGAAAAGATAAGAGAAATCATTTTGGATATGACGCATGACGAAATGGATCATAGGACAGAAGCGCTTTTATTTGCAGCAGCAAGACGACAGCATTTGATTGAAAAAGTTATTCCTGCAATCCAGTCAGGTATCGAAGTGGTCGTATTTGATAGATTCGTGGACTCCTCTATGGTTTATCAAGGTTATGTAAGAGGTATTGGCGTTGAAGAAGTTTACCAGATGAATTTGTTTGCCACTGAAGGCTTTTTACCAGATTTGACACTTTATCTGGATTTGGATCCGGAAATCGGACTTGCTAGAATCAACTCGAATCCGGACAGGGAAATCAATAAATTGGATATGGAAACCCTTGAATTTCACAAGTTGGTGAGAACCGGGTATCTAAAATTGACAGAGAAATATCCTGAACGAATTCGAATAATAAATGCAGAAAACAGTATTGAAGAAGTCTGTGAAGAATCCATAAAAGAAATTGAAGTATTACTTTAAAGATGCTATAATGTAAGAAATTATTGTTAAATTATTAACTTAATTTCACGGTATTTTATGCTATTACGCACAAGGAGGCAAATATGCAAATAAAATACGTAGCAGGCATCTTAAATGCGGAAATTCTTGCGTTCGAACAAGGTCTGGAACATGATGTTGTCACGGCATTTGGATCTGATTTGATGAGTGATGTACTTGCCTATGTAGAGGAAGACACCTTATTGATTACAGGGCTCATCAATCAACAAGTCATTCGAACTGCAGAAATGCTGGATTTAAAGGCAATTTTGTTTGTTCGAGGCAAGATTCCATGCAATGAAGTCATTCAATTGGCAGAAGAAAAGCAAATCATTTTAATGATGACTAAGGAATCACTTTTCACAGCTTCAGGAATATTGTTTCAACATGGACTTAGAGGCATAAAAATTTAAGGGGACTCTATGAACACGTATGAAAAAGATCAAAAAAATGTAGCTCTCAAATTGCATTATGATATTGCGAATGATGACTTCTCAAGAGCAGGTGAAGCCTCGAGCAAAATCAAAAAGATGCTCAAGCAACTCGCCATTGATGCCAACATTGTCAGACGCGTTGCCATTGCAACATATGAAGCTGAAATCAACCTCGTGATCCATTCTAATGGAGGCAATATAGAGGTGTTTATTAAATCAGATTGCATAGAAATTTATGTGGAAGATTGCGGACCGGGTATCGAAAACATCGACCTAGCCATGACAAAGGGATTCTCAACTGCGACCAATGTCGCTCGAGAAATGGGTTTCGGAGCTGGTATGGGATTGCCCAATATGGAAAAAATGAGTGATGCGTTCATTATTGAATCAGAACTTGGCGCAGGCACCAACATAAAAATGATTGTTAGGTATGAGACTTGATAAAGCGGAAATTTGAGTAGTGGAGGAACTGATGGAAAAGACTTATTGGCATTCGGTTGTTCTTGAAAAAGATTACTGCAATGGATGTACACATTGTTTGGACCGATGTCCGACCCAAGCCATTCGAATTGTGGACCATAAGGCAAAAATAATTGAATCCCGTTGCATAGACTGTGGCGAGTGTTTAAAAGTATGCCCATATCACGCAAAAGGTGCGCTGGTCAGCAATCTGGATATTATAAAAAAGTTTAAATATACAGTAGCTTTACCGGCAATTTCATTTTATGGTCAGTTTCCTATTGAATATGAAATGAATACAATTTATAATGCATTGCTTGAACTTGGCTTTGATGAAGTTTACGATCTGGCTCACGCCGCAGAACTCTTGTCTGTTTATGAAAACAGTATTCTGGATAAAGCGAATCTGAGCAAACCAATGATTTCAACGTATTGTCCTGTTATCACAAGGTTGATTCAAATAAGGTTTCCTGCTTTGATTGATCATATTATCAAACTGGAAGCCCCAATGGAAATCGCTGCAAGAGCAATCAAAAAGCGTTTGATCAGTGAAGGACATGAATCCGATGATATTGGAATCATCTATATCACCCCTTGCCCTGCCAAGGTGACGAGTATAAAGAATCCAATAGGATTATCAAAATCTTTCATTGATGAAGCCATATCGACTGAGGAAATCTATTATAAAGTCATGAAGATCATCGACAAGGTCGAAGCGAAAAAAAGATTGCAGATATCTACTGGTAAAGGCATTGGCTGGGGACGTGTCGGTGGTCAAAGTTATGCTATGGAAATTGAGGACTATATAGCTGTCGATGGAATAGAGGAAGTCATCAAAGTGCTCGAATCCATGGAACTTGGCAAACTGGAATCCTTGAATTTTTTTGAAGGTTACGCCTGTGTCAATGGATGTGTCGGTGGGCCATTAAATGTTGAAAACACATTCATCGGGAAAAATCGCATTCGCAAGCTCACCAATTTTTATGGGATGAATGAGCCAATCAATATTGATATTGAACTCATTCCTGAGAATATGGAATGGGATTTGCCTATAAAGCCTATGCCAATATTCAAACTCGACAAGGATTTTAAAAAAGCACTTGAAAAAATGTCTCAAATAGAGGAACTGACCCAAAAGTTACCTGGTGTGAATTGTGGGGCCTGCGGTGCTCCTACTTGTAGGGTGTTGGCTGAAGATATTGTTAATGGATTTGCAAAATTTGAAGATTGTATATTTATGAAAAAAGATAAAGGTGGTCAAGGATATGTTGGTTAGGGATTTGATAGAAAAACACGGTTTTATTAAGATTTCTGGATCTGATCAGGAAAGAGAAATCTTGAATGTCTACTCATGTGATTTGTTGAGTTGGGTTATGGCCAAAGGCAAACATGACACAGCATGGATTACAGTCCAGACACATAGCAATATTCTGGCAGTGGCTTCTTTGCTTGATTTTTCGTGCATCATTATTCCTGAAGGCATTTCTGTGGAAAAAGAAACAGTTAACAAAGCTGACGAGCAAGATGTTGTATTGTTGACTACGCCTCTCGAGGCTTATGAGATTTTCAAGATTTTATATGAAGAAGGCGTGAAGTAGTGAAATTATTTTATGATCTGCATGTCCATTCCAGCCTATCCCCGTGTGGTAGTGATGAGATGACTCCAAACAATATTGTGAACATGGCTTATTTAAAAGGACTAGACATCATATCTGTCACTGATCACAATACCGGAAAAAACTGTAATGTGATCAGTCGATTGGCGGAAAAACTGGGAATTTTAGTAATCCCGGGGATGGAAATTCAGACAAAAGAAGAAGTTCATATTCTTTGTTATTTTACTCATATGGATGCTTTGGACGCGTTTGAAATCGAACTGGATCAACATAGGATTCAAATGCTCAATCGCCCAGAAAACTTTGGCAACCAGTGGGTAATGGATGAGGATGATATCAAGGTAGAGGACTATCCATTGGCTCTGATATTGTCAGTGAGTATAAGCCTGGATCAATTGAAAGCGCTGGTTGAGAAATTTGGCGGCGTTATTGTTCCTGCTCATGTCAATAAGAGTTCCAATAGCATGCTGTCCAATTTAGGGTTTATTCCTGAGACTTTAGACCTCAAATTCGTCGAGGTATTTATGAACGCTCCAGCGCCAAAATCCATACTGGATCATTATGGTCTCCTTAAAAACTCAGATGCCCATACGCTTGGAATAATCAGCGAGCCGGAAAACAGTATGGAGTTAAAAGAAAAAACAATAAATGCAGTCATAGATTTTCTAAAGAGGAGGACGTTGTGAAAGAGTTGTCTTTACACATACTTGATATAGCTCAAAACTCTATCAAGGCAGAAGCTGAAGTATTAAGAATTGCTATCATTGAAAACTTATATGAAGATCTGCTGACAATAAAAATCAAAGATGATGGTGTCGGTATGGATTCTGAAACAGTCATGAAAGTTGTGGACCCATTTTATACAACGCGTTTAACTCGAAAAGTAGGTCTCGGGATTCCATTATTCAAATCCTCAGCGGAACAATGTGAAGGTTATTTCAATATTAATTCACAGCTTGGTAAGGGTACTGAATTGGTTGCTGTATTCAAACATAGCCACATTGATCGCGTGCCGCTGGGCAACATGCCTGAGACAATTATCACCATCTTGAACGGATGTGATGAAATGGATTTGATCTACACTCATGATTTTAACGGACATACTTTCACACTGAATTCAAAAGAAATCAAGAAATTGCTCGATGGGGTGCCCATCAGCAATAATGATGTGATAAGGTGGCTTAAAGATTATGTTGCAGAGGGACTTGCTGAGATATATTCTGAAGGGAGTTCAAAGTGAGAAAATTCGGTATCAAACTCATTTTGTTGACAATTGCCTTCCTTGTTCTTTCGGGTTATGTCATCGACATCGATTCATATTTGAAAACTGCTTTAGGCGTATTTTTGATAGGTTCAGGCGTTGTTTTAATTATCCTTGGCGGTATTGATTACTATAAAAACTCGTAAAGTTTACGGGTTTTTTTTTCCTTGAATGGGGTATATAACTCAAAATGACAAAATGATTATATGAAAGTGAAGGCATGGTATGAAAAGAAAAATTTCGACTTTATTGATTATCATAGGCATACTCGTTGCTGCTTATCCACTAGCAAATCGTGCTTATATTTGGTATTGGGAAAACAAACTTCTGGAGGGATTTGAATCGGAACTAGAACTACAAATAGAATCTAAAACAACTTCAGAAGCGGATTATTTGGCATTGCAGGTCCTCTTTGAACAGGAAAGCGAACTGGCAGATAGAGATGAAAGCGGGTTGTTGGTATCTGATCCAAATCCGAATTTGATTCCCGCTGAAGATTATATTGATCCGATTGACCGCACTCAGAATAGTGGTACAGTATCTGAACCAGAACCAGAACCAGTAACTCCACAATCCTCAAGCCCAGGGACTCTAGGAAAAATTGTCATCCCTAAAATAGATTTGACTATGCCACTTTTGAGTGGTGCAACGGAATATAATCTTAATCGTGGCGCTGCAACAATAGCTGGTACATCCGTTTTTGGTGAAATTGGAAATGTTGGGATTGCAGGTCACAGGGGACGTTCATATGGCATAATGTTCAATAGGTTAGATGAAATGACTATAGGAGATACTATTGAGGTTGTGACCAAAGAGAAAACTTTTAAATATAAAGTATACAAGACACATATTGTGGAACCCACTGATGTAACTGTACTTTATAGAAACAGCAAGGATCAGATCATAACACTCGTCACTTGTGATCCAGTCAGAAACCCGACTCACAGATTAATCGTACATGCTATTTTGGAACCGTAATGAATTGTTCACAAAATTGAAATCATTCATCTATATGGATTTTGATGCATACGTGATATGATGTAACTAACTTAATAACTTAAGGTGTAATGTATACGTACTTCACCGATAAAGGCAAACCATTGGAAACAATGGGACGCAAAGCCATAGGGCCTTTCAGAAATGAATGGCAGCCGTGCTACCGAAGGGAGTTTTTTTTATGAAAAAAATACTGTCGATGCTCTTTTTGTCGTTGGTAATTACCGTTTCATCCATGGCGTCTTTTGCTGCAGTAACAGGTGTCAACATTGGAACTGAAGCCATTCAATCTGGCATGGTAAGCTTAAGAATCAGTCAAATATATGAGTCCAAACTGCTTTTATTAGTGGAAAAGGATGGCAATAGATATTTATATCCAGTCGATGATGATGGGTCACTCAATTACTTTCCACTTCAAATGGGGAGTGGTGATTATCTCGTAAGACTTATGGAGAACGTAGAAGGAAGCAAGTATAAAGAAGTCATTAGAAAAACGGTTAACCTCAATGAATCTTCAGGACGAGAAATGTTTTTACAGTCTGTTATTGAGATCAATTGGTCAGAGGATTCACCTGCGGTTTTGAAAGCTAAGTCGCTGACTAAAGGCATGACATCCGATACAGCAAAAATCAAAGTCATTTATGATTATGTCACTAGCAATTACAAATATGATTACAACAAGATCTCAACACTAACATCAAGTTATATTCCAGATATCAATCAAGTCTATTATGACGAGAAAGGCATTTGCTATGATTATTCGGCTTTATTTGCCTCAATGTTGAGAAGTGTTGGAGTGCCAACAAAAATGGTCAAAGGTTATTCGGATTTGATTCCAGATCAATACCATGCATGGAATGAAGTATACGTGAATGGCACTTGGCAAACAGTGGATACCACTTATGACGCGGCGTATTTGCAAGCCAATAAGACGGTTTCCATGTTTAAGTCCTCAGTTTTATTTGACGCTGTGAAAATTTACTAAAAATGTCGCCTGTGTGTTTTGAACGCACAGGCGTTTTATATGTTCAAATGAAGTGTTAAATTTTAGTCATCAGAAAAATAAATGTATATTTTTGCCTGAATTTGTTATAAGATAGTGTAGTTGTTTAATGCAAAATATTGAATGGAGTTTAGTATGAATGTTAAAGGCATAATGAATGTTGCCGTAATAGCGCACGTCGATGCGGGTAAATCGACATTAGTAGATGCTTTTTTAAGTCAAAATGGAGTTTTTCGTGACAATGAGGTCGTACCTGATTGTGTCATGGACAGCAATGACTTAGAACGTGAAAGAGGCATCACCATATATTCCAAAAATTGTTCGATCATGTACAATGACTATAAAATTAATATCGTGGACACACCGGGTCATGCCGATTTCTCATCTGAAGTTGAACGCATTATGAAAACAGTTGATACTGTAATCTTGTTGGTGGATTCAAGTGAAGGTCCTATGCCGCAAACCCGTTTCGTTCTTAAAAAGTCACTCGAGGCAGGATTGAGACCAATCCTGTTTATAAATAAAATTGATAAAAAGGACCAACGCGCTGAAGAAGTCGTCGATTTGACATTTGACCTTTTCGTTGAACTTGGAGCGACAGATGAGCAACTTGAATTCCCTATAGTCTATGGTATTGCCAAAGAAGGGATCGCCAAGCTCAATATGGATGATGAGAGCTCAGATTTGTCACCACTTTTTGAAACGATTCTCAGCCATATCGAGCCATATGATGTGAGTTCTGAAGAACCATTAAAAATTCAGATTTCGTCACTGGATTATGATGATTACGTGGGAAGACTTGGAATCGGAAGAGTATTCAGAGGTACAATTCGTCCAAACGACAATATAGTGATCTCCAAAAGAGACAATACTTCCAAAAAAGGTAAAATCGGAAGACTTTATGTTTATGAAGGCATGTCAAGAAAAGAAGTCGATGTGGCTTATGCTGGAGATATGATAATTGTTTCAGGAATCAATGACATATCCATTGGAGAAACCATTTGCGATCCGGATCATGTTGAGCCAATGCCGATAGTAGCAATTGAAGAACCGACTCTTTCTATGAATTTTTTAATCAATGACTCACCATTTTGTGGTAAAAGTGGAAAGTACGTTACAAGTAGACACCTAAAAGGCAGATTGGAAAAGGAACTTGAAGTCAACGTTGGACTTAGAGTTGAGCCACTGGATTCTGTTCAAGATGGATTCAAAGTATCTGGTAGAGGAGAATTACATCTTTCCATATTGCTTGAAAACATGAGAAGAGAAGGCTATGAAATTGCTGTCTCCAAACCTCAGGTTTTGCTTAAAACTGTTGAAGGTGTAAAACATGAACCAATAGAAAAAGTTATTGCCATCACTCCGGATGCTTACGCGGGTACTGTAATATCTGAACTCAACATCCGTAAAGGTACTATGGAAACGATGCATGCAGAAGATGGTTTCACAAGAGTTGAATTCCTTGTTCCGACAAGGGGCTTACTTGGGTATAGAAGTGAATTCATAAACGTTACACGTGGAGAAGGCGTATTGTTACGTTCTTTCAATGCATACGAGCCATATAGAGGTGAAATTCCTACTCGTAACAATGGTGTATTGGTATCTCAACAGGGCGGTACTGCAATGGCGTTTTCTTTGTATAACTTATCTGAGCGTGCTGTAATGATGATTGCTGCTGGAACTGATGTTTATGAAGGAATGGTTATTGGAATCAACTCAAGAAGAGAAGATATGACTGTAAATCCAACAAAAAATAAAAAATTGACCAACACACGTGCGTCAGGTTCTGATGATGCAATCAAATTGTTGCCTCCAAAGATCTTTTCAATGGAAGAGGCATTGACATTCATTGAAGAAGATGAATTGCTTGAGATCACACCAGATGCGCTCCGAATCAGAAAAAGAATTTTGAATGAGACGGATCGTATGCGCGCAAGAAGCAGAGTCAGTAAAGCTGCAGAATAATAAATTATATCAGCAAAATCAATAATGGGGCGAAAACCCCATTATATTTTTTATCTATTGTTGACATTTAATTACAAAAATAGTACATTATTAACATGTCAAATAATGGAAAAGGTGTTTTATGTTCACTACTGAAATAACAGTGATCCTACCTATTGTGCTGATTATGATACTTTGCATTATGGTGTTTGCATTTTTTATTGCAGAATTAAATCTTACCGCCCTTTCTACTGAGAGGGCTTTCATCATGCAAGTTTGCGAAGAATTGGTTTTGAATGGAGTCAGCGCTAAAAAAAGTGATGACTTGAAAGTCATAAACAGAGGTGTTTGGACTCGTTATGACATCAATTATGGACGAATAATCGGAAATCCGTTTCATGAACTTATGAAAAAAAATCAGTTCGAGTTTGATTTATCCTATACTCTGATGCGTTTGAACAGACCGGTACTCAAATTGATTCTGTTGGGAGGGGGAAAAGTCTTTGAAATCAAATAGAGGCAGCATTGCCATTTTCATGCTTTTGATTGTTCCAGTATTAGCTATAGGTATTTTTCTTTTATATGATTACTTGAATACCTATAAATTAGACAATCAAGTCATAAAAAACACTCGTAATATCAGTGAAATCCAACTTTCAAACAACAATTCCCATTTGTTTGAGAATTATGGGATATTGGCTTATTTGGATCAAGACATCATAAATAATCAGATCATAGCATTGAATGAACAGGTCACTGTCTTGAATACCCAAGTCAAACATTTTGATTTGAGTATTCAGCCCAACTTTATTGAAGCCACAAAAATGGCATCAAGAAATATCATTGCACTTGAAGTTGTCAATCAAGTCCAAGCATTGATCAGTCCCATGTTGAACACTGAATATTCCGGTGAAATCCTTATACAGATAAAGAAATTTGAGAAGAATATTGAACTTTTTTTCAATTTCCATGATGAAGTGAAAAAGATTCAGAAATTAGTGTCATCCCCAAACGCTGAATCCATTTTGAAGAGTATTGAAGACGACATTGAGGGAAAACGGAATGATATAGTAAAGTCATATGAAGCGCTCTTGGAAAACGAAGTGGAATTCATCAGCACTCAAATACATAAATACGAAAACTTGATGAAAGAATCAGTACGGAAAAGTGAAGAATGGGCTGATCGAATTGATGAACTTAGGAGTTTAAACAACGAGATTTCGGAGATTAGACATAAAGCAAAAAAAATAAAGTCAGACATTGCACATATCATTATCAAAATTGAATCCATGTCTGAATCAGATGCTGAACTAAATATTTTGATGGAGGAATTATCAACTCTGTACATTCAAAACTCAGAAATCTCACAGGAACTTTCAAAATTGGAAGAAAAGTGGGACCAATCAATTGAAAGGATCATTGCAGAAAATGATAGTTCAAAGCCAATGCTTCTGGACAGGATTGCTTATCTGTCAAGTAGAATCGATGAAATGTTATTGGATCTTGAAGCGGTTGAAAATTTATCGCTACCATCGAATGGTTTAGAAATTGGCAATCACTATGCATTTGAAAATTCGGAGATGAATAAGATTGATGGACTAATTTATGCTGAATATTGGATGGGAGTACTGAAAAGTTTTGATCAAGGTAGTGTCAGAAACTTTGATCCTCTTGGAGCGAAATCAGAAAGAGAAGAGGTGATCAAAGGAGAGGTTGAATTTTTAGTGGCGGGAAATCTTTCAGATCCCCAAAATGTTCAAATCATCAAAATGAGAATTTTTGCTCTCAGAGTTGTTGCCAATATGATACATATTGCGTCAGATGTCTCGAAAACCTCTCAAATCAGTCGTACAACTGCAACCCTACCTACACCCTGGAATTTGGTTGCGCACGGTGCGTTGGTGACATTGTGGAGCAGTGCAGAGGGGTATTTGGATATGATAGCCTTATTTAAAGGCGAAGGGCATCATCTCATTAAAAAAGAGGCGGAATGGCAATTAAGTTTTGATCAGTTGATGCTTGGAAGTATAGTGTCTGAATCAGAAAATGAAATCAACAAAGAAAATCAACCATTAATAGGCAAATTGTTCTATCAAGATTATTTGAGGCTCATGCTTTATGCTCAATCTACAGATGTCACCACAAAGCGCGCCATGTACCTTTTGGATGCCAATCTCAGTAAGATTTCTAATAACCGATTCAATCTGAGGCAATTTTCAATCGGGCACAAGATTGAGTTATCCTATAGGCTGAAAGGACTTGAAGATACACAGAGCATTATGTCGATTGTCAACAAATATTGAACGGGATGGTGGAAGTGTGAAGCGTTCAGAAAAAGGAAGTGTAACAATTGAGGCCACCATAGTGATCAGTCTGGTTTTGATGCTTTTATTTGGTTGTCTCGGGACACTTTTGACTATTTTTGTGGACACTCAAATGGAATGGGCGGTACAGAGCGCATCGGATGAAATGAACATCATTGGGATACCGTTTTCAGATCGGACTGATCTATTGAGGGATTTGATGTGGATTAAGATCAACAAGCAAGTAAAAAATAGATCTATAAATAATTTTGTTGAAATCCGTGAACTCTCATATAAAAAAGTCAATGGTCATGAAATCAATATGTGGGAAGTCTCCTATGATTACAAGTTTATTTCCTTTGCAGAAAATGAAAAAATTCAAGTGCCCTTTAAGACGGGGAATGAAAATGATGGGCTTAAATTTGAATCATCAACAGTCTACATAACGACATACGGGGAAAAATATCATATGGAGCAGTGCTTTCATCTAAGAAAAAGTAAATTTCCAATTGATCTTGATGAAGCACTGAAAAAGGGATATGAACCCTGTAAAAATTGCCATAAAAATATTGAATCGAGGTAGTTACTTCATGAAATGGCTTTCTCAATACAGTTTGATTAAAAGCGGGGGCAAGCAAGCCCTCTATATTTCAAACAGGACGGGACATAAAGTGCTGATGAAAAAAACAAAGATTCAGAGTGGAGTCATTGAAGTCGGTGCGTTGCAAAAGTTAAAAGGAAACACTTTTCCAAAAATGTTGGATTTTTGCGTCAGTGGGGATGAGATGCATATTGCACTACAATTTATAGAAGGCGATACACTCAATTATTTGAAAGCAAAAGATCTGTGTCCTTTTACAGCAAATCAAGTGTTTTTGAATGCATTGACTACTTTGGATGAAATCCATAAGCAGGGATTCATTCATTGTGACATAAAACCTGAAAACATAATTTTCGACAGTCAATTCAGGGTCTATATCATTGATTTTGGAACCGCTCAACCGCTTCATTACCAGAGGGTGAGGGACGAGTGGAGGGGATCTACGTTATATATGCCACCAGAAGCGCTTTACACTCCTGACGCTATTGACTATAGAAGCGACTATTATTCAATTGGTAAGAGTTTTGAACTTAGCCTCGATCACAAAGTGACACTTTTGTCTTATAATGCCATCACATGCCTGAAAAGTCTTTGTGCCATCATACCTAATGATAGGCCATCCAATTTATCTGAAATGCTAAAAACATTAAAATACTAGTAAAAATGACGGAGGGTTAACTGAATAATTCATTTTTATGGCAAATAGTGAAATATAGCGTTGCATTTTGCATAAATTTCATGTACAATATTCACAAGAGGATAATGGTATACAATAATACCAAGTGTATAGGGAGGCGATTTTATGAAAGATGCGATCAGGGGTAATCAATTTGAAGTTAAATTTTGCAAACGATGTGGTGATGAAAAAAAAGTGAACAAGTATAGTCTTTGTAAAACTTGTCAATCTGAAGTCGATCACGAATATGCAATGATGTATGAGACTAAAACTAGGGAACATTAATAAAATAAGAATCGTGCGCGAAAGCGCACGATTCTTATTTTACGCGTAGGTAAGTTTCCGAAGGAAACTTATTAGCGTCTCAGTTGACATTTAAAGATGTTACTGAAATAGTATGAGTTTCCTTTTGTACTATTTAGAACATAAAGACATAGGCTAGTATAGTTTCGCTTCGCGAGAACCATACCTACGCCCAATGTTTCGTTTCACAAAACATTGTAAAAACGCACTATTCTTATTTTTTTATGATATAATGACACTGATGGTACCTTTAGGACCATACATTCCGATGAATTAATGTTTGAATCAATTGCGGCTCTGAGCAAATTTGCCCGAGACTGAAATAAAGGTTATGTGATATAACTCTTTTTGTCTTGTGCAAAAGGAGTTTTTTTGTTGTGAAAAAGGATGTGACACTCATATGAAAATTGGAATTATTGGTGCTGGAGCAGTGGGGAAAGCACTTGGAAGCTATTTTGGCCATATGGACCATTCGGTCACAGGCTACTACAGCAAGACCTTGGCCCATTCAGTTCTCGCTGCTGAAAAAATCGAAGCGATTGCTT
>JAGXHV010000056.1 GCA_024636005.1 Bacillota bacterium | reverse complement strand
TCCAAATTTAGAGGTTTTTAGAGCTTCGTTGCCTAATATAAAAGCACAAATCTGCTACAATGGAGATCTATTCAGAAAAGACGATTATATAAAATTCATAACGAATTTTCCGGAAATCGATCGCATTATGCTCGGAAGAGGACTTATATCAAATCCTAACCTTATAGGTGAACTCAAAGGTGGCGATCCACTTGACAAATCAAGATTAAAAAATTTCCATGATGAGATTTATGAAAGCTATCAAAAAGTACTGTCAGGAGACCACAACGTCTTGTTCAAAATGAAAGAAATCTGGTTCTATATGATTCAACTTTTCTCAAACGAGAAAAAATACGCAAAGGCTATAAAAAAATCCGATAAATTGCGTGAATATGAAAAAGTGATTCAGTCACTATTTGACGAGCAGGAATTGATTAAAACCATATAAACAAAAGACGTATGTTCCCTTTTATGAGATCATACGTCTTTTAAATTTACAATTATTCCTCTTTGTTATCCATTTGTGTCATAAACGACATGGCCATTTCAATGTATTTGAGCAGTTCCGCCTCGATTTTTTCTTTAGCGGCTTCTTCAGTGCCTTCTGCTACTGTGACCCTAAAGCTCGACTTTGAGACTTCAAGTTTTACAAAATCCGACTCAAGTGCTTTTTCAGCCATTTCCTTCAGCATTTTTTTGGAATCGTCTTTAAGCAAGTACTCTGCGATCATATCTTGAATGTGAACGACAACACGTTTTGCATCATCGATTTGAATCGATTTGACAAACATACTAATCATAGTGTGAATCTCCTTTATCTTTAGTCAATACTCATTTTATCACGTTTGAATGAACCTTTCCAGTCCACATCTCGGTTCATTATTGTATTAGCGCTTCAAACCATATATAATGAATCGAATAAAGCAATTTGAGGAGTCAACATGAAAACATATATAATGAGATTGATTCGCTTGATGTTTGGTCTCTTGCTCTATGCCATCGGAATTGTAATAACGATAAACGCAGACATCGGATATGCCCCCTGGGACGTATTTCACGTCGGATTTTCAAGTACTTTTGGAATGAGTATCGGAATGGCATCCATCATCACAGGACTGGCAATAGGAGTGATTGCGGTTGTATTAGGTGAGAAAATCGGAATCGGAACAATTCTCAATATGGTGATGATCGGAGTCTTTGTCGATTGGATCATGCTCGCAGGGTTCATCCCAATGGCTATAAGTTTCTTCTCAGGAATAATGATGATGATTATCGGTATATTGATCATATCACTTGCCACTTATTTCTATATCAGCGCTGCGTTCGGGTCCGGTCCCAGAGATAGTCTCATGGTGGCTGTAACGAGAAAGACCAAATTGCCTGTGGGATTTTGCAGAGGGAGTATAGAGATTATCGCTGTGATTGTCGGTTGGCAACTGGGTGGAAAAGTTGGAGTAGGTACGATTCTCTTCGCACTACTTATTGGATTGTTTGTTCAGACAACTTTTAAAGCGCTCCATTTTGATGCCACAAAAATATCTCATGAAACCATGGATCAAACTTTCCTTGCCATTACTCGAAAATCAAATAATTAAATAGAACTTAAACAAAAAAAACGCCTCAGAGTCTGAGACGTTTTTTATTTATTCTGCCATTTCAAGTGCAATTTTCATCATGTTGGTGAAAGCCTGTTGACGCTCATCTGAAGTGGTCAATTCATGTGTCACTAAGTTATCTGAAACTGTCAGGAGACATGCTGCTTTCTTTCCGAGAACATTCGCATTATGGAACAGTGCAAATGCTTCCATTTCAACAGCAACACAACCGTGATTCGCATGGATTTCCTTATACTCCTCAAAGTTTTCTCTGTAGAAAACGTCAGAGGAATGAATTCTTTCGATGTGCATTGGAATCTCAAGTGTTTTTGCAATGTCGATCAATTGGTTGTTGAGCTCTGCTGTGCCTTCAATCACATTTTGATCATAACCGCTTTGTACATTTGCATATGATGATTCACTCCATGCGTCCTTTGCAAGGATAACATCATAAAGTTTCATATCTGCAGTGTAGCCACCACAAGAACCGATTCTGATGATGTTTTCAACATCATAGAACTTGTAGAGTTCATAAGCGTAAATTCCTATACTTGGCATTCCCATTCCACTGGCCATGACAGAGATTTTTCTGCCTTTATAAGTTCCGGTATAGCCGAATACATTTCGAACACTATTGAACTGGATGACATCTTCCAGAAATGTTTCAGCGATGAATTTTGCACGCAATGGATCACCAGGCATTAAAACCGTTTTTGCAATCATGCTTTTATCGATTGTTTCAATATGCGGGGTTGGTATCATAATAGACCTCCTAAAATTTTATCACATGTTATATTGTACCCGAAATATGGGTTTTAATCTTTGTAAATATTCTCTATAAATAATTAAATTTAATTTTCAGCTTTCCATGTGCAAACATAGGTCCACTCTGAAGATCCGATCCCAGGTGATTTCTCAATCCATTCACCATAAAGACCAAGGGATTCAGCAGACAGTTCAAAATGGCATTTCGCAATTCCGATATCATTGAGTTGTATATCAAAGCCAGCTACACCATAGCCTTTTGTACGGCTTAAGAAAAAATGAAAATACTCACCATCTTTAATCACACGCCAAGGTTGCTTGTTGGATGCAGATGGACCAAGCCTGACCATTTCAAGAGGAACTGCATATTCATCAGCACCTTTCTCAGTCAGTGGTATTTCAATATTTTTATCAAAATAAAGTTCGTTCCAAGGCTTTCTTTTATTTGCTCCAATGACTTTACGCATTGCCGTCTCCATCACTCTTGGTTTTTTCTTTTTATATCCGAGAGGGGAAACAATTGCTATCGTCTCATGATCTGGCAAATCCATGTTTTGTACAAAATCGCTCTTTTTGAAAGTACCACCAAGCCAGCAAGTCTGAAGTCCCAAATCGGTAGCCGCAAGTACGATTTTTTCAAATAGATAACCGAACTCAAGTGCATTTTTTTCATCTTTGTCCACAATTCCCACGATATAGGTTTTTGCGCCAGAAATCACTCCATACGTTCCTATTTTTTTATCTTCTTTTAAGTTTGTACTTTTGAAGCTGGACAAAACAAACTTTGCCTTTATGCCTGAAAGAACAATAGCATCCTCATTGATTTCAGTCAAATAAGATTCGAGTTTTTGGAGTTGCTTTAATTCTATTTCTTTTGTTTCAAATGTTCTTGTTGACGTCCTTTTTTTAATTAGATCAATAACATTGTTTTCAAATTTCATAATTGCTCCTTAGCATTTCTTTCTATTATACCCGAAATCTATACCCTGCGCCCCAAACAGTTTCAATAAATTGACTTTCTTCTTGATTGCCAAGTTTATCGATCTTATCACGAAGTTTTCCAACATGGACTGTCACTGTAGCGCCATCTCCATAATAATCTACTCCCCATATTCGATCCATGAGCATTTCCTTGGAATAAACCCTGTTGGGATTACTCGCCAAAAAATACAAAAGGTCATATTCAGTTGCTGTCAGTGCAATCTCCTGACCATTTAAATAAACTCTTCTTGCGTCTGGTTCAATGGTGAGATTTCTGACATGAAGCGTTTCAGGTCGTTTTTCTTTGCTTGTCAATCGTTCATAAGTCGCAAGGTGTGATTTGACTCTCGCCACCATTTCACTTGGACTGAAAGGTTTGGTGATGTAATCATCCGCTCCAAGCCCCAATCCTCGTATCTTATCTGCATCTTCAGTGCGGGCGGATACCATGATCATTGGAATATTATGTTCTGTTCTAATCTTTTTCAAGATTTCAAAACCATTAATGCCAGGAAGCATCAAATCGAGGACAATCAAATCATATTCACCAGTTTCAGCCATTTGAATTCCTTTAATACCATCAATCGCGATGTCAACTGCAAAGCCTTCGAATTCCAAATAATCCTTTTCCAGCTCTGCGATTGTAATTTCATCTTCAATGATTAAGATTTTCTTCATGGAGCACCTCGATTTTCTTTGGCAATTCAATAGTCATTTGAGTACCTACACCTAATTTACTAACAACTTTTATAGTTCCTTCATGCTGCTCTACAATTTGCTTTGAAATAGCAAGTCCAAGACCTGATCCACCGGTTGTCGAATTTCTTGACTCATCCACCCTGTAAAACATGTCAAAAATGAATGGCACTTGATCTTCAGGAATGCCTTGACCATTATCGGAAATCTTAAATTGAATTGTTTTAGGATAAGCTGTTACTTCTATGTCAATTTTATGCTTATCCTTATTCATGTACTTCATCGCATTTTGTATGATGTTGATGAATACCCGCTTGATCTGAACCTGATCAGCTACAAATGAAGTATCGAAGTCCACTGAATCTTCATAATGAAACTCAATACTATTATTGTCACTTTCCCAGCCTAATTGCATTTCATCCTTTAGGGCATCAATAAATGGAATTACCTTGATTTCATTTTTTTCAAAAGGCAATCTGTTCAAATCCAGTTTTGAAAGTAGAAACAACTCATCAATCAACTGATCCATATCTCTGGATTTCTGATAAATCACACTGAGATACTTGTCAAGTTTCTCAGGAGTGTTGGCTATACCATCCATAATGCCTTCAACATGGCCCTTGATTGAGGCAATTGGTGTCTTAAGATCATGGCTGATACTCGAAATCAATTCTTTACGATTTTCCTCAAATCTGATTTGCTTTTCAATGGAATTTTTAAGTTCTTGACGCATGGCATCGAAGGACTCCACGACATCGCCCATCTCAGTTTTACTGTTTGTCTCCAGTCTGAAATCCAAATTGCCATCTTTAATCTGCTTGACGCCTTGCTCGAGTTTCCGAACCGGTCTAATGATGTCTTTTGAGATGATCAACCAAAGCGGTGTCATGACAATGGCAAGTATTCCAAGTAAGATACCGAAGAACCATCGCCCTCCTGTACTGTCAAGAAATGCAGAACTCGTCACATCTATCACAAAATAGTAGATGACCTTGTCTTCAGTACCAAAAGTGTAATCCAGATAATAATAATTTTTACCATTCTCAGAGATCAAACGCTCTTCATCAGGATCATTCCTGTCATAGCCTTCGAAATCCTTTGTAGGGATCAATTTGTCATAAAAAGACTTGTTTTGTGGCAATTCACCATAATTGAATATTTCATCCTGATATTTTACAATAATTCCCCCGTTGATAAACTCAGATTCCTTTGATATTTTTTCAATAAAAACAGGATCTTTCAAATCTTCCGGGTTATATTTGTCCTTTTGCCTAAGTTCGACCAACAAATCAAGCGTCTTCATAATGGCGCCATGTGATTCACCTTCGTCAAAGACACTGTCTACTGTAACTGCAATAACTCCTGTCACTATTGTAATACCTGCGAATAGCAGTATAGCCGCACTGATAAAAACCAGTACGGCATAGGTTATAATGAGTTTTAATCGTATAGACATATCTCTTCTTCTT